>CAJYIG010000001.1 GCA_913774725.1 uncultured Curtobacterium sp.
CCGTCGAGCGCCAGGGTGCGGGGCACCCCGTCGACGATCGCGAGCATGTTCGCGCCGAAGTTCTCCTGCAGCTGCGTGTGCTTGTACAGGTTGTTGAGCACGACCTTCGCCACGGCGTCGCGCTTCAGCACGATGACCAGGCGCTGACCGGTCCGACCGGAGGTCTCGTCGCGGATGTCGGCGATGCCGGCGAGCTTGCCGTCCTTCACGCCCTCGGCGATGCGGATCGCCAGGTTGTCCGGGTTCACCTGGTACGGCAGCTCGGTGACGACGAGGCACGTGCGGCCCTGGATCTCCTCGACGTTCACGACCGCGCGCATCGTGATCGAGCCACGGCCCGTGCGGTAGGCGTCCTGGATGCCCTTGGTGCCGAGGATCTGCGCACCGGTCGGGAAGTCCGGGCCCTTGATCCGCTGCATCAGCGCCGCGAGGAGTTCCTCGCGCGTCGCGTCGGGGTGCTCGAGCGCCCACTTCGCACCCTCGGCGACCTCGCGCAGGTTGTGCGGCGGGATGTTCGTCGCCATGCCGACCGCGATGCCGACCGAGCCGTTGACGAGCAGGTTCGGGAAGCGCGCGGGCAGGATCGACGGCTCCTGGGTGCGGCCGTCGTAGTTGTCCTGGAAGTCGACGGTGTCCTCGTCGATGTCCCGGACCATCTCCATGGCGAGCGGCGCCATCTTGGTCTCGGTGTACCGCGGGGCGGCCGCGCCGTCGTTGCCGGGCGACCCGAAGTTGCCCTGGCCGAGGGCCAGCGGGTAGCGGAGCGACCACGGCTGCACCAGGCGGACGAGCGTGTCGTAGATCGCCGTGTCGCCGTGCGGGTGGAACTGGCCCATCACGTCACCGACGACGCGCGAGCACTTCGAGAACGCGCGGTCCGGACGGTAGCCCCCGTCGAACATCGCGTAGATGACGCGGCGGTGCACCGGCTTCAGGCCGTCCCGGACCTCCGGCAGCGCGCGTCCGACGATGACGGACATCGCGTAGTCGAGGTACGACCGCTGCATCTCGAGCTGCAGGTCGACCTGCGAGATGCGGTCACCGGAGACCACGATGTCGCCTACCTCGCCGTGCACGATCTCCGGCTGCTCGTCGGCGCCGTTCTCGTTGTCGTCAGCCATGTGGCTTGGTCACCTTTCTGGTGGCCCACCGGGTGTCGGCCGGGAGGCACTGGTTCCGTCGGTCGCGCCGGGCGCGACCACAGGGGGTCGGGACTGGTCGACGCGGCTGGCACCGCGCCTCCAGGCCGGGACTAGATGTCGAGGAAGCGGACGTCCTTGGCGTTCTGCTGGATGAACTGGCGACGCGACTCGACGTCCTCGCCCATCAGCGTCGCGAAGACGCTGTCGACCGCGGCGGCGTCCTCGAGCGTGACCTGCAGGAGCGTGCGGGTGTCCGGGTTCATGGTGGTGTCCCAGAGCTCCTTGTAGTCCATCTCGCCGAGACCCTTGTAGCGCTGGATCCCGTTGTCCTTCGGGATGCGCTTGCCGGCGGCGATGCCCGCCTGCAGGAGGGCATCGCGTTCACGGTCGCTGAAGACGTACTCGTCGGCGGCGTTCGACCACTTCAAGCGGTACAGCGGCGGCTGCGCGAGGTACACGTAGCCGCGCTCGATGAGCGGGCGCATGTAGCGGAACAGCAGCGTGAGCAGCAGGGTCGTGATGTGCTGGCCGTCGACGTCGGCATCGGCCATCAGCACGATCTTGTGGTACCGGGCCTTGTCCGGGTCGAAGTCCTCGCCGATGCCGGCGCCGAACGCCGTGATCATCGACTGGATCTCCTGGTTCGCCAGTGCACGGTCGAGGCGCGCCTTCTCGACGTTCAGGATCTTCCCGCGCAGCGGCAGGATGGCCTGGGTCATCGGGTTGCGGCCCTGGACGGCGGAACCGCCGGCGGAGTCACCCTCGACCATGAAGATCTCCGACAGCGTCGGGTCCTTCGACTGGCAGTCCTTGAGCTTGCCGGGCATGCCGCCCGACTCGAGCAGGCCCTTGCGGCGCGTGGTCTCGCGGGCCTTGCGGGCGGCGAGACGGGCCTGCGAGGCCTGGATCGCCTTGCGCACGACGTCACGCGCCTGTGCCGGGTTGCTCTCGAACCAGTGGGTGAGCTCGGTGCCGACAACGCGCTGGACGAACGACTTCGCCTCGGTGTTGCCGAGCTTGGTCTTCGTCTGGCCCTCGAACTGCGGCTCGCCGAGCTTCACCGAGATGACGGCGGTCAGCCCTTCACGGATGTCGTCACCCGTGAGGTTGTCGTCCTTCTCCTTGATGATCTTGGTCTCGCGGGCGTACCGGTTCACCAGGCTCGTCAGGGCGGCGCGGAAGCCCTCTTCGTGGGTCCCGCCCTCGTGCGTGTTGATCGTGTTCGCGAAGGTGTGGACGCTCTCCTGGTACGAGGTGTTCCACTGCATGGCGATCTCGAGCGCGATCTTGCGCTCGGTGTCCTCGGCCTCGATCGCGATGACGTCGGGGTGGACCAGGTCCGCCTTCTTCTGGGCGTTGAGGTACTCGACGTAGTCGGGCAGCCCGCGCTCGTACCGGAAGGAGTCCTTCCGCGACTCCTCGCCCTCGTCCGGGGTGCGCTCGTCGGTGAGCGTGATGCGCAGGCCCTTGTTGAGGAAGGCCATCTGCTGGAAGCGCGTGCGCAGCGTCTCGTAGTCGAACTCGACGGTCTCGAAGATGTCGGCGTTCGGCCAGAACGTGATCGTGGTGCCGGTGGTGTCGGTGGCCTCGTCCTGGGAGACCGGGGCGACCGGGACGCCGTCGGTGTAGCTCTGGCGCCAGACGTGGCCCTGGCGACGGACCTCGACGTCGAGCTCGGAGCTCAGGGCGTTCACGACGGAGGAGCCGACGCCGTGCAGACCGCCGGAGACCGCGTACCCGCCGCCGCCGAACTTGCCGCCCGCGTGCAGGACGGTCAGCACGACCTGGAGCGTCGAGACGCCCTCGGCCGCGTGGGTGTCCACCGGGATGCCACGGCCGTTGTCGACGACCCGGACGCCGCCGTCCTCGCGGATCGTGACGTCGATGTGGTCGCAGTAGCCGGCCAGTGCCTCGTCGACGGAGTTGTCGACGATCTCCTGCACCAGGTGGTGGAGACCGCGCGGACCCGTCGAACCGATGTACATGCCGGGGCGCTTGCGGACCGCCTCGAGCCCTTCGAGCACCTGGATCTGATCTGCGCCGTACGATGGTTCCGACTGCGGAGCCTGTTCGGTCTCGCCCTGCGGGATCGTCCGGTCGTCGTCAGATTCTGCTGCCATGTCGAAGGTGCTCCTGCCTGCGCGCGGAACACCCGCACACTGCACTCACCAGTCTACCGCAGGACCCCCGTCCCGAGGGCTTGTCCGGCCTCCAGACGGGCTTTTTTCGTTCCCGAGGACGATTTCGTCTGGCTAGCCGTAGGTGTCGCGGGGGCCGCGCCCCTGGACGGTCCTGGGGCCGCGTTTCCACGTGGGGGCGTCCGGTCCGGAAACCCTGATCGACTGCACACCCGCTCCGGGGTGCCGCTCGGCGATCGTGGTGGTGACGGTCGCGCGCATCAGTCGGAGCTGCGTCGCCCAGGCCGTCGAGTCGCAGCGGATCACGAGCGTGCCGTCGTCGATGGTCATCGGGCGGGAGTGCTTCGCGAGCTCGTCACCGACCACCGCCGGCCAGTCCACGAAGAGCTCCGAGCGTGCCAGGGGCTCCGACCAGCCGAGCTCCTGCGCGAGCGCACCGACCACGTCGCCGAGGCCTCGGGGCTCACGACCCTTGCCGTACGGGACGGTGTCCGCGTCGAGTTCGCGGGACCGCCGGCGTCGGGCGTCGACGGTGCGGAGCGATGGGTCGCCGAAGACGGCCCGCAGGTGGCGGTACACCCGCGCGGGCTCGGTCGGCTTCCACGGCTTCGGCATCAGGCGGTCGCATCCGGCTCGGCGGCGTCGACCCCGGCGGCGTCGACTCCGGCGGCGTCGACTCCGGCGAAACCGGCGGAACCAGGTTCCGGACTCGGAACCGTGCTCTTCCGCGGTGCTGTGTCCGGGACCTGGTTCCCTGCGCCCGGGTCGTCCGTGACGATCGTGCCCGCCTCGATCCGGACCGTGTGCGCCGCGAGCTGCTCCGGCACGTCGCCGAACACCGCGGCGGTGATGAGGACCTGCTCGTAGTCGGCGACCGCACCCGCGAGTCGTTCGCGACGCGACTCGTCGAGTTCGGCGAACACGTCGTCGAGGATGATGATCGGGTCGCCGAGCGTCGACTCGGCCCGGAGCACGGCGGCGCCGGCGAGCTTGATCGCGAGTGCGAACGACCAGGACTCGCCGTGACTGGCGTACCCGCGGGCAGGTAACCCGTTCAGCTGGAAGAGCACATCGTCGCGGTGGGGCCCGACGAGCGTCAGTCCGCGGTCGAGTTCGTCCTTCCGGCGACGCTCCAGGGCGCCCCGGAAGGCGTCGGCCGCTGCCGCCACGGACACCGGCTCGTCCGGTGTCCCGAGCACCGGGTCGGTCGCTGCGGCGTCCTCGGGGTCCCCGCCCCGGACGCTGAGCACACCCGAGATCGTCGCCTCGTGCCGTTCGCCGGCCACCGTGGCGTAGGCCTCGGTGACGAACGGTGCGAGTCGGCGGGTCAGGTGGTCGCGTGCGGCGATGATCTCCGCGCCGAACGCGACGAGCCGGTCGTCCCAGACGTCGAGCGTGGCGAGCGATCCCGAGCGTGCACCGGTCGCTCGGGCCGACTTGAGCAGGGTGTTCCGCTGCTTCAGGGTCCGGCCGTAGTCGGCGAGCACGCCCTGCATCCGCGGAGCGATCTGCCCGAGGAGCTCGTCGAGCATCCGTCGGCGGCCGGACGGTTCACCGCGGACGAGCGCCAGGTCCTCGGGGGCGAAGAGCACGCTGGCGCAGTACCGCGGCAGTTCGCGGGGCTTGATCGCCGCGCGGTTGACCTGCGCACGGTTGGAGCCGGTGCGGTTGATCTGCACCTCGGCCAGGATGCTGCGGTCCTCGTGGGCCAGTCGTGCACGCACGATCGCGGCGTCGCACCCCTGGCGGACGAGGGCCGCGTCGGTCGGCACCCGGTGCGACCCGAGCGTCGACAGGTACCCGATCGCCTCGACGAGGTTGGTCTTGCCCTGGCCGTTCCGTCCGACGAACAGGTTCGGCCCGCGTGCGAGGTCGACGTCCGCCTCCCGGTAGTTCCGGAAGTCGGAGAGTTGCAGGTGGTCGACGTGCACGCGGGCCGGGACGAGCTCAGGTGGTGACCTGAACTACGCCTTCTTGACGGCGTGGCCGCCGAACTGGTTGCGCAGGGCGGCGACGGCCTTCATCGTCGGGGACGCGCTGCCCTGACGCGACACGAAGCGCGCGAAGATCGAGGCGGAGATGGTCGGCATCGGGACGGCGTGCTCGATGGCCTCTTCCACGGTCCAGCGACCCTCGCCCGAGTCCTCGACGTAGCCCTCGATCGCGTCGAGCTTCGGGTCCTCGTTCAGCGCGAGGACCATGAGGTCGAGCAGCCAGGAGCGCACGACGGTGCCGCGCTGCCACCCGGCGAAGACCGCGGGGACGTCCTTGATGATGTCCTTGGCCTCGAGGAGCTCGTAGCCCTCGCCGTAGGCCTGCATGATCGCGTACTCGATGCCGTTGTGGACCATCTTGGCGTAGTGACCGGCACCGACGGGGCCGGCGTGCGAGAAGCCCTCCTCGCGCGGGCCCTCGGGGCGGAGCGCGTCGAAGACCGGCATCGCGAACTCGACGTCCTCGGGGGCGCCACCGACCATCAGGCCGTAGCCGTTGTCCTTGCCCCAGACACCACCGGACACACCGGCGTCCATGTAGCGGATGCCCTTGGCACCGAGCTGCTCGGCGTGGATCGTGTCGTCGAGCCACTTCGAGTTGCCGCCGTCGATCACGAGGTCACCCTCGGACAGGACGCCGGCGAGGTCGGTGATCACGTCGTCGGTGATCTTGCCGTGCGGGACCATGACCCACACGAGCTTCTTGCCCTCGGGCAGAGCGGCTGCGAGTGCGCCGAGGTCGGCGACGTCGGAGACGGCGGGGTTCGCGTCGTACCCGGTGACCTCGATGCCTGCGTTGCGGAGACGGGCACGCATGTTGTTGCCCATGCGACCGAGGCCGACAAGACCGATGTGCATGATTTCCTCTTCTGTTCGTCGTCGCGCTGGTGGCCAGTGGCGCGTCAGCGCAGTGGTACGGCTGTTGCGCTATCGCAGCAGGAGATTGGGCTGCAGCAGGTACCGGTATCCGTCCGTCGCCGGGGCCTCCTGCGAGGTCTGGCCGGTGATGAGCACCGGACCCGGCTTGTTGGGGTTCTCCGTCTTGGTGAAGGAGATGCGGACGAACTCGGAGTGCACCGCGTTCAACCCGTCCAGGAGGAAGGCGGGCTTCAGCGAGACAACCGTTTCCTCCCCGGTCAGCAACGCACTGATCGACTCTGACGCCTGCGCTTGTTCGGATCCGATCGCCTCGAGCGTGAGCCCGTCGACCGAGAAGGAGAACCGGAGCGCCGCCTCGCGCTCCAGGACGAGGGAGACCCGTCGGACGGCCTCGACCAGCTCGGCGGTGTTGATCACCGCGTGGTCGTCCACCGTCTCGGGGAAGAGCCGGCGGACCGGCGGGTAGTTGCCCTTGATGAGCAGCGACGTCACGGTCTTGTCGTCGGCGTGGAACGCGATGAGCTCACGGTCCGACGAGCCGCTGATCGACACCGAGACGGTCGAGGCCGAGCCGAAGGTCCGGCCGACCTCCTGCAGGGTGCGGGCAGGGACGAGCGCGTGCAGCGGGTCCGACCCGACGCGACCGGAGTCCCATGCGATCGTCCGGACCGCGACGCGGTAGCGGTCGGTGGCGATGAGCGACAGGTCGTTGTCGCCGACCTCGAGCTGCACACCCGTGATGACCGGGGTGACGTCGTCGCGGCTCGCGGCGACGGCGACCTGGGACACCGCCTCGGAGAACGCATCGCCGGGCACGACCCCGGTCTGCTCGCCGATCTCGGGCAGGGTCGGGTACTCCTCGACCGGCATCGACAGCAGCGTGAAGTGCGCCGAGCCGCAGGTGACCGAGATCTTCGTGTCCTCGGTGGTGAAGGTCACCGGGGCGTTCGGGAGTCGGCTCGAGATGTCGTTGAGCAGGCGGCCGGAGACGAGCACGGTGCCCGGTTCGTCGATCTGCGCCGTGATCGAGGTCTGGGCCGAGACCTCGTAGTCGAACGACGACAGCGTGAGTCGGTCGCCCTCGGCGTGGATGAGGACGCCGGACAGGATCGGGAGGGTCGTGCGCTGTGGGAGGAGCTTCACCGCGAAGGAGACGGCTTCGGAGAAGACGTCCCGGTTGACCTCGAACTTCACAGCTGGGACCCCTGTCGATCGGTTGGACTGTCCGGCCGCCCCATTGTGGCACAGCGGAGCAGGGCCCGGATTTCTTGTCATCCCGCCGTCCACAGGGTTGGCCCGCGGAACTTCATCGTTAACCAGGATCAATGGTGTTAACGCCTGTGCACAGTGTGGATAACTCTGTGCATCCCGCTTCTCCACAGGGAACTACACACGTGTGAGTTGTGAGTCGCGTGTTGACGGCGTCTGGATGAACAAATCTCATCTATCCGCTTCCATCCCCAGTCTCCACAGGTGGGGTCAGAACTGTGAACAACAGGACCGCGTGTCATCCACAGTTATCCACAGGCTTTCCACACTGGGGGAAACTCGGCGCATGGAACCGTCTCAGATGGTGGATGCGTCCCGGAGCGGGCCGATCCGCGGTCGGCCAACGGTCTGTTCCGGTGCACGACGACGGACGGGAGGCACGGTGCCGTCCCGCACCGCGCCTCCCGTCCGTCAGCTGGTCGCGTCCTCGTCAGCTGCTCGCTCCGGTGTCAGCGGTAGCGGCGGTCCTGCTTGATGCGGCTGGTCAGCTCGGTGACCTGGTTGTAGATCGACCGACGCTCCTTCATCAGCTCGGTGATCTTCTTGTTCGCGTACATGACCGTCGTGTGGTCGCGGTTGCCGAACAGTTGCCCGATCTTCGGCAGCGACAGGCTCGTCATCTCGCGGCACAGGTACATGGCGATCTGCCTGGCTGTCGCGATCGCCTGCGACCGGGAGGACCCGTAGAGGTCGTCGACCGAGAGCTTGAAGTACTCCGCGGTGTGGTTGATGATGTCCGTCGGCGCGATCACGTTGTCGTCGTCGAGGGTGATCAGATCCTTGAGGACCGTCTGCACCAGGGCCATGTCCACGGCCGTCCGGTTCAGGCTGGCGAACGCCGTGACGCGGATGAGCGTCCCCTCGAGCTCGCGGATGTTGCTCGACACCTTCGACGCCATGAACTCGAGGATGTCGTCGGGCACCTGCAGGTGGTCGGACTGCGCCTTCTTCCGCAGGATCGCGATGCGCGTCTCGAGGTCCGGTGCCTGCACGTCCGTGATCAGGCCCCACTCGAACCGCGAGCGCATCCGGTCCTCGAAGCCGGTCAGGTGCTTCGGTGCAACGTCCGACGTGATCACGACCTGCTTGTTGTGGTCGTGCAGCGTGTTGAACGTGTGGAAGAAGGCCTCCTGCGTGGAGTCCTTCCCCTGGAGGAACTGGATGTCGTCGATCAGCAGGATGTCGATGTCGCGGTAGCGCTGCTGGAACTGGTTCGACCGGTTGTTGGCGATCGAGTTGATGAAGTCGTTGGTGAATTCCTCGCTCGACACGTACCGGACGCGGATGCCCGGGTACAGGCTCTCGGCGTAGTGGCCGATCGCGTGCAGCAGGTGCGTCTTGCCGAGGCCTGAGTCGCCGTAGATGAAGAGCGGGTTGTACGCCTTCGCCGGCGCCTCGGCCACGGCGACCGCGGCGGCGTGGGCGAAGCGGTTCGACGAGCCGATGACGAAGTTGTCGAAGTTGTACTTCGGGTTGAGCCGCGACTCCGGGCGACCTCCGGTGCCCGGGGAGTCGATCTGGCTCGGTACGAACGGCGCCTCGATGTACTGCCGCGGCGCTGCGCTCTGCTCCACCGGTGCCTGCACGGGCTCGGCGTACTCGGGGACGTGGCTCGCGACGACCGGGTCGACCCGCGGCTCGGACGCCATGTCGGGGTTGACCGTGATGGCGAAGTTCGCGACCGAGTCGTCACCCACTCGCGAGACGGCCTCGGTGATGGGGACCCGGATCCGCTGCTCGAGCATGCCGCGCGTCAGGTCGTTCGGCACCTCGAGGTAGAGGGTGCCGGCGAGCACGCCCTTCGGCTCGACCAGGTTGAGGAAGCCGTGCAGCTGCGGGGTGATGCGGTCGTCCTCGGAGAGGAGGCCCAGGACGGAGGACCAGAGGTCCTCGACGGGGTCGGCCGGCATCGTCATTCGCGCTGGTCTCCTGGTCTGGTGTCGGTGTGCTGGTGTCGGGCGTGGCCGGACACCGGTCCACCTGGTGGGCGGTCGGTGCGCGCCGAGCCGTGTCGGCGCGGACGGTTCCACGGGGCCGGACCGCTGTTCCCCGGGGTGGTGATCCACAGGGTTGTCCACAGTCCTGTCCACGGCGGTCCGGCTGCGGACGCTGAGGTGACTCCCCCGTCGCTCCGCGGAACGGGCCGATCGATCCCACCACTGTAAAGGGTCCGACCGAGTCGTACCGAACGCACGTTTTCCCCAATGTGGATGATGATCGTGCGGATGCTCCGGCCGACCCCGGTCCTCGGCACCGTTTGACCTCGCCGCCCCTGTCACGTACCGTTAACCAGTTGACTGCGGCCATTCGGTCGCGCCCATCGTGTCGTTCGGCCTCGTCGAGCGGCTGTCCAGACATACGTGTCGGCTCGCGCTGAGCCCGTCCTCGAGCGCAGCCGTGTGGAGATCATCATGAGCAAGCGCACCTTCCAGCCGAACAACCGTCGTCGCGCCAAGAAGCACGGCTTCCGCGCCCGCATGCGCACCCGTGCCGGCCGCGCCATCCTCGCCGCGCGCCGCAGCAAGGGCCGCACCGAGCTCAGCGCCTGATCGGGCTGCGCCCCTCGGGGCAGCGTCTGATCCGGTCCCGAATCGGAACCCGGTAGCGATCGTGTTGGCCCGTGTCAACCGCATCGTCCGCGGTGACGACTACCGGTCCGTCGTGCGTCGTGGTCGCAGGAGCGCCACGGCGCACGTCGTCGTATCCGTGGTCCGACGCCCCGCCGGCGGTACGCCTCAGGGCGCGGGCGGCCCAGACGTCGTCGCGCCCGGTCCGGACGATCCGACCCGCTTCGGGTTCATCGTCGCGAAGACGGTCGGGAACGCCGTCGTCCGCAACACGATCCGTCGTCGGCTCAAGGCCATCGCCCACGAGTTGCTGACCGAGGTGCCGACCGGCCACGACGTGGTCATCAGGGCCTTGCCAGCCGCGGCGCAGGCCGGATGGCCTACCCTGCTCGGAGACGTCTCGCGCTCCTTCGCGCGCGGGGTGGAGAAGGCAGCATGAACCGCATCCAGTGGACCCGGCTGGCGTTGAACCGACTGGCCTGGGTCGTCGCGTTGCTCCCACGCAACGTGTGCGTCGTCGTGCTGCGCGCCTACCGCGCGGTCATCTCTCCCCTGTACGGGAACGTCTGCCGCTACCACCCGTCGTGCTCACGGTACGCGCTCGAGGCCATCCAGCAGTACGGCGTCGTGCGCGGGTCGGCGATGGGGGCCTGGCGGATCGCGCGGTGCAACCCGTGGGCCGCAGGCGGGATCGACGACGTGCGCGAGCGTGATCGTCCCTACCGCCTGACCCGGTTCGGGTTCGTGCTCCCTCCGTCCCAGCTGCACCCCCAGTCGTCCGGCGATGTCCGTCGTCCGGTCCTGCTCCCCCAGCGCACTCGAAAGGCGTGACCGTCCTCATGGACTTCATCGGAACGATCCTCTGGCCACTGAAGTGGGTGGTCTCGGCGATCCTCGTGGCCTTCCACTGGATCTTCGAGTCCCTCGGTATGGACCCGTCGGCCGGCATCACGTGGGTGCTGTCGATCATCTTCCTGACCTTCGTGGTCCGGGCCGCGCTCATCCCGATCTTCGTCCGGCAGATCAAGTCGCAGCGCCGGATGCTCGAGGTCGCGCCGCAGCTGAAGAAGATCCAGGACAAGTACAAGGGCAAGAAGGACCAGTTCTCGCGTGAGGCCATGAGCCGCGAGACCATGGCGCTCTACAAGGAGACCGGGACGAACCCGCTGAGCTCCTGCCTGCCGCTGCTCATCCAGATGCCGATCTTCTTCTCGCTGTACTCGGTGCTGCACGAGGCACAGATCAACAAGACGGGCATCGGCCTGCTCACGAACACCCTCGCGCAGGACTTCGGCAACGCCGCCCTGTTCGGCGCCCCCCTGCACGAGACCTTCACGAACGCCTCCGGGTGGGAGGTCCGCGTCATCGCCGGCTTCATGATCGTCGTGATGACCGCGTCGCAGTTCGTCACCCAGCTGCAGCTCGTGGCGAAGAACATGTCGCCGGAGACCAAGGCGTCGCCGATGTACCGCCAGCAGAAGATGATGCTGTACATCCTCCCGCTCGTCTTCGTGATCTCGGGCCTCAGCTTCCCCCTCGGCGTCATGTTCTACTGGCTCGCCTCGAACATCTGGACGATGGCGCAGCAGTACTTCGTGATCCGCAGCATGCCGACCCCGGGTTCCGAGGCTGCGCTCGCCCGTGAGGCACGCCTCGCCAAGAAGGCCCAGCGCCGCGGCACCCCGGTGCTCGCCGAGGCCGGTGCCGGCTCGGCCGCGGTCGAGGTCGAGCCCGTCCGCGTGACCACGCAGCGCCAGCAGCCCGTCGGCAAGAACCGCTCCAAGAAGAACGGGAAGAAGTAAGTGACCGAGCAGGACACCGCCCCCACCGTAGACGCTCCCGTGGAGACGGACGACGCCCGCGACGAAGCGGACATCGCTGCGGACTACATCGAGGAGCTCCTCGACATCTGCGACCTCGACGGGGACATCGAGATCGAGGAACGTGCCGGGCGGGTGTACCTGTCCGTGAGCGACGAGGGCGGTGCGCTGCGGGTGCTGTCGAAGCCGGAGACGGTGTCGGCCCTGCAGGAGCTCACCCGGATCGCCGTCCAGGCGGAGACGGGCGAGTTCAGCCGGCTCATCCTGGACATCGGCGGTTCGCGCGACGCCAGGGCCACCGAGCTCCAGCGTCTCGTCGACACCGCTGTCGAGCGCATCGAGGCCGGATCGTCCTCTGCTGCGCTGCCCCCGATGTCGTCGTACGAGCGCAAGCTCGTGCACGACCTGGTCGCTGAAAAGGGCTTCCACTCGGAGTCCGAGGGCGAGGGACGAGACCGCCACACGGTCGTCACGCGATGACGGACGACGTCGCGCCGGTCCTGGAACAGGAGCCGGCGGCCGCCGCGGACCTCTTCGGGGACCGGATCGAACTCGCGCGGTCCTTCACCGGGGAGCTCGCCCGCCGGGGGGAGGAACTCGGCCTGATCGGCCCGCTCGAGCTGCCGCGGCTTTGGACACGACATATCCTCAACTCTGCACTGCTGGCTCCCCTCCTGGAGGCTGAGGGTCGCGTTGCCGACGTCGGGTCCGGTGCCGGGCTGCCCGGTCTCGTGCTCGCGATCGCCCGCCCGGACGTCGCCTTCACGCTCATCGAGCCCATGGAGCGGCGCTGTGACTGGCTGAATGCCGAGTCCGAGCGACTCGGACTCGAGAACGTCACGGTCCTGCGTGGACGAGCGGAGGACGTCGCTGATGCAGTCGTGGTCGACCAGGTCACCGCACGTGCCGTGAGCGCGCTCTCGAAGCTCATCCCGCTCACCGTTCCACTGGTGCGATCGGGCGGCCAGCTCATCCTGATGAAGGGTGCGCGGGTTGACGAGGAGATCGAGAAGGCTCGGAAGGTGATCCTGCGGAAGCGCCTGACGGACGTCGAGGTGCTCGAGCTCGGAGTCGGTGTGGTCGAGGAGACCACGCGAGTCTTCCGGGCTACAGTTGACTGACGCCGCGGCTGGGTCCGGCTCCGCCGGACGCTGAACGCCCGACGTTCCACGTGGAACACTGACCCGGGGAAGAGGTCTTCGTTGAGTTCATCGACCGACTACGACGCGTCGACGCCCCTGGCCCGCGAGATCGCGGATCTCAACCGACGACGTCGAGCGATCGCCACGCAGCAGTTCCCGCTCCCGGAGAAGACCCGCGTCTTCACGGTGTCCAACCAGAAGGGTGGGGTCGGCAAGACGACCACCACGGTGAACCTCGCGGCCGCGCTCGCGCACGGCGGTGCCCGGGTGCTGGTCATCGACCTCGACCCGCAGGGCAATGCCTCGACGGCACTCGGGGTCGAGCACCAGGCCGAGGTGACGAGCGTCTACGACGTGATCGTCGACGAGGCGCCGATCGCCGATGCCGTGCAGCGCTCCCCCGAGTCGGAGACGCTCTGGTGCGTACCAGCGACCATCCACCTCGCCGGCGCGGAGATCGAGCTCGTCTCCCTGGTCGCCCGCGAGCAGCGGCTGCGGACGGCGCTCGACCAGTACCTGTCGTCACTCGACGAGCCGTACCACTACGTCTTCATCGACTGCCCGCCATCGCTCGGCCTCCTGACCATCAACGCGTTCGTCGCTGCGCAAGAGGTCTTGATCCCGATCCAGACCGAGTACTACGCACTCGAGGGCCTCAGCCAGCTCCTCCGGAACATCGAGTTGATCGAGCGGCACCTCAACCCGAACCTCCGTGTGTCAACGATCCTGCTCACGATGTTCGACGGGCGAACCAACCTGTCGAACCAGGTCGCAGCGGATGTCCGCGAGCACTTCGGGGACCAGGTACTGAAGGCCGTGATCCCCCGGTCGGTGCGCGTCAGTGAAGCACCGAGTTACGGCCAGAGCGTCGTGTCGTACGACGTCAACTCGTCAGGGTCGCTCTCCTACCTGGAGGCGGCCGCCGAGATCGCAGCACGAGGAGCGCAGGACTGATGGCACCCAAGCGAACCGGCCTCGGGCGAGGCATCGGCGCCCTGATTCCCACCGCATCGGACCAGCAGGACCGCCCGGTCGATGTGTTCTTCCCGACCGGTGGATCCCCGGCATCGGCACCGTCGGCTGGCGGGGCGACCGCCGAGGAGCTGGTCGCGGTGCCGGGTGCCCGGCTCGCGAACCTCAATCCGCTCGACGTGGTGCCGAACGCGCAGCAGCCGCGGAAGGAGTTCCGCGAGGAGGAGCTCCAGGAACTCGTCCACTCGATCCGCGAGATCGGCGTCCTGCAGCCGATCGTTGTGCGCCCGATCGCGGGTGCCTCCGGTTCTGCACCGCAGTACGAGCTCATCATGGGTGAGCGACGACTCCGTGCCACCAAGGAACTCGGTCTCGCGACGATCCCGGCGATCGTCAAGGACACCCCCGATGACGCGATGCTGCGGGACGCACTGCTCGAGAACCTGCACCGCGCCCAGTTGAACCCGCTGGAAGAGGCGTCGGCGTACCAGCAGCTCCTCGCCGACTTCGGGATCACGCAGGAGCAGCTCGCGCAGCGCATTGGTCGCTCGCGCCCGCAGATCACGAACACGATCCGGCTGCTCCGCCTGCCCTCCCCCGTGCAGCGTCGTGTTGCAGCCGGTGTGCTGTCGGCTGGACATGCGCGGGCGATCCTCGCGGCGCCCGATGCTGAGGCGATGGAGTACCTTGCCGAGAAGATCGTCAACGAGGACCTGTCGGTGCGCGCTGCCGAGGCCATCGCGCAGCAGCTCGCGGCGAAGACTCCGGTGAAGCCGAAGGCAGAGCCGTCGAAGCGACAGGCGCACTTCAACGACCTTGCCGAGCGCATCGGTGACCGACTCAACACGCGCGTGAAGATCGCCGTCGGTGCGCGCAAGAGTTCTGTGACGATCGACTTCGCGAACGGCGACGACCTGAACCGCATCCTCGGTGAGCTCGGCATCAGCGACGTCACCGACTGAGCCTCGCGCTGCCACCAGCGCAAGCGCTGAGCTGACCCGACGGCTCGGGTAGAACCGAAGAAAGGCGCTCCGAGCCCTGTGTGGCGTTCTGACGGCCTGTCCGCGTCTGCTGAGCCCGATCTCCGGCAGGGTGTCTCCTGAGGCGACACGAGGGCTCTGGTGGGCTTCGGTGCCCGTTGTGGTCTCAGAGGGCCACTTGGGAACTGGGTGTGTGGCACTCGCGGCGTCGTTCCACGTGGAACATCCGACTCTCTGGTCTGGTCGCCACGATGACGGCGGCCCCTGACCGGGCTCAGCGGCGCGCTCGGCCTTGTCGCCACGGCTCATCAGGCCCTGATGGTCGGCGCTCATCGCGTCGTCTGCGGCGCGAGCGTGCTGAGCGGGGAGCTCGGAGCTGCGAGCGGACGGCTTTCCCGGACGAGCGCGCATGCAATCGACCGTGTACGACTCCCGCTTCGTGACGAGGCTCGGCGACGAGTGACACCGATCGCAGAACGAACCGTGACGGGTGTCTGGGCGAGGCGGTCGCTGCTCTTAGTCAGCCGGGGATCCTCGGCTGCGCGTAACGCGCGCTGATCGGGCGAGGACGCTCATCGTGTCCCTCGGTCCAGCATCCGGTCGGTGCTGTCCATGGGCTCCCGCCCGAGGCTACGGGCCGAGCGGGCGAAACGCGATGGTCCGGCCATCGCGACTGCTCAGGGCCCGAACCTAGTCGATGTCTGGCGCCTCACGCTCGCGCATGGAGGCATCAGGCGCCGGAGGGCCGTGTTCCACGTGAAACGCGTCGTGCGGCGGCGAGCTTCCAGAGCCCGACCGCGGCGAACACGGGCTTGAGCAAGATCATCTCTCCGAGCCGATAGTCATCGGCGGGCACGAGCTGGCGCGCGAGTTGTGGATCCTGGCGCCGGAGGTAGGCACGGGCCTTCGCCGCGTGGAGACCGTTGGAGCAGAGGGCGATCATGGCCGGGTCACCGAGGAGCTTCCGCGCATTGACGATGTTCTCCCACGTCGACACGCTCTCCCGGTCGTACCGGATCTCACCGAGCCACCCGTTCGCACGCAGTGCTGCAGCGAGCAAGTCGGACTCGGGACGGATGCCCCGGACAGCCCCTCCGCAGCAGACGACGGTGACACTCGCTCCGGTCGACGCCAGGCGCAGCGCTGTCCGGGCCCCGATCCGGGCTCTCCAGCGGTTCGCGGCGTTGGGGCAATTCCCCCGATTGGCGAAGCCGAGGACGATGACGCTAGCGGTCGGGCTCCGATGCGGAGCATCTGCGTCCCCCCAGTGCTGCGGTTTCCCACCGAGCTCTGCTCGTGCCTGCGCTGATGCCCGTGCATGCACCGCCTCACCGAAGGTGAGTGTGGCGAGCGCGGCCGAACCCACCAGAGCAACAACGAAGGGCAGTGTTCCACGTGGAACACTGCCCTTCGCGGTCATGATCAGGCGCGGTGGTCGCGGATCGCCTGCTCCGCCAGCTCGGCGTAGGTCCATCCGAGGTCGAATCCGGATGCGCTGAGGGCCTGCGGCACGAGTGAGGTCTCGGTCAGCCCGGGCAGGACGTTCGCCTCGAGGAACCAGGGCGTGCCAGCGCCGTCCACGATCAGGTCGACTCGCGAGAGATGGCGGAGACCGAGTGCGGTGTGGGCCGCGACTGCGGCGTTCGCTGCTGCACGACCGAACTCGTCGGAGAGCCGAGCGGGGGTGAAGAAGGTCGTCTCCCCCGCGTTGTAGCGCGCCTCGAAGCCGTACGTCCCGCTCTTCGGGACGATCTCGACCGCGGCGAGGGCGACGGGGCCGTCACCGGTGTCGATGATGCCGACGGCCACCTCGGTCCCGCGGATGAGCTGCTCGACGATGACGTCATCGCAGTAGGTGTACGCCGACACCATCGCGCGGGGCAGCTCGTGCGGGTCCTCGACGAGCGTCACGCCCTGAGCGCTCCCGCCTCGCGCAGGCTTCACGGCGAGCGGGACCGGGTGCTCCGTGGCGATCGCGTCGAGTACCCCGACAGCACCGAGCTCGCGGAAGACGTCGTGCGACAGCGTGACCGATTGCGGGGTCCGCACACCGGCGCGCGCGACCAGCGCGGACGAGGTGGGCTTGTCCCATGCGAGCCGAGCCGACGTGGAACGTGAGCCGACGAACGGGATGTCGAGAGCCTCCAGAACGCCCCGGAGTGCGCCGTCCTCACCCGACGCACCGTGCAGTGCCGGCCAGACGACGTCGGGCCGGGATTCGCGGAGTGCGGGCAGGAGGGAGGCGTCGGCGTCCCGGAGGTCGACCTGCCAGCCGTAGCCCGTCAGGGAGTCGGCGACACGTCGACCCGATCGGAGCGAGACGTCGCGCTCGTGGGAGATCCCTCCCGCGACGACGACGACATGACGACGGGTGAGCTCGGCCATGCGAGGGTCCTCCGGGTGGAACGGGCGGTGAAAGTGCTGGTCAGGAGATGTTCGGCGGCGGTGCCACCACGGTGGACCGCGACTCGGTCACCGCGCTCGGCCGCGTCGAGTGCCCGAAGGTCTCGAGCAGCTCGAGTTCGTCGTTGATGACCGTCGCGAGGCGCTTGACCCCGACCCGGATCTGGTCCGGTGTCGGGTAGCAGAACGACAGGCGGATGTTGCCCCCGCCTCGGCCGTCCGCGTAGAACGCGGTTCCCGGCGTGTAGGCGACCAGCTCCTTCACGGCACGCGGCAGCATGCCCTTCGAGTCGAGCGAGTCCGGCAGCGTGAGCCAGACGAAGAAGCCGCCGTTCGGCTTCGTCCACGTCAGGTCGGGCAGGAACTCCCCCAACGCGGCCATCATGGCGTCCCTGCGCTCCGCGTAGAGGCCTCGGAAGGTGTCAACCTGGCCCTTCCAGTCTGCGGCGTCCAGGTAGGCGTTCACGACGTACTGGCCGAACGAGTTGGGCGCGAGGACGGCCGACTCGTTCGCCAGGACGAGCTTCTCGCGGATGGCGTGCGGAGCGAGCGCCCATCCGACCCGGAAACCCGGGGCGAGGGTCTTCGAGAAGGACCCGAGGTAGACGACGCCCTCGTCGTCGATCGAACGGATCGCCTGCGGAGCCGGTTCGTCGAACCAGAGCAGACCGTAGGGGTTGTCCTCGAGCACGAGGATGCCGTTCGACCGGCAGATGTCGAGGACCTCGATGCGGCGCTCACGGCTCATCGTGACGCCGGCCGGGTTGTGGAAGTTCGGGATCGTGTAGAGGAACTTGATCCGCTTGCCCTGCGTCCGCAGGTTCGCGATCGCCTCGCGGAGTGCCTCGGGGACCAGGCCGTGCTCGTCGGTGGTCACGTGGACGGTCTCCGCCTGGTACGAGCGGAAGACGCCGATGGCGCCGACGTACGAGGGCGACTCGGCGAGCACGACGTCGCCCGGGTCGATGAACAGTCGCGTGACGAGGTCCAGCGCGTGCTGCGACCCGGTGGTGACGACGACGTCCTCGGCACTGGCACGGATGCCCTCGAGGCTCATCACGTCGACGATGTGCTCGCGCAGGGACCGGAGACCCTGGCCGCCACCGTACTGCAGCGCCATGGCGGCGTCCTCGGTCATCACCCGGTCGATCGACCCGGTGACGAGCTCGCGCGGCAGCGCCGAGACGTAGGGCATGCCACCGGCGAGCGAGACCACCTCGGGCCGCGAGGCCACGGCGAACAGGGCTCGGACCTCGGAGGCGCTCAGCCCGGCGGTGCGCTGGGCGTAGGAGTCGTACCAGGGGTCGAGGCTGTTGCCGTTCGTCATCGTGTGCTCCGTTCAGTGGGACATTCCCGCCACACTACGACATCGCCTGCCGGATCTCCGGTGGGAGACGGGGGCCGATCCTGAAGCTGTGGCCCGCCGGCGTCCAGCTGGCACTCCCCCTGCACGACGACGGCCCCGCTCTCCGGGGAGAGCGGGGCCGCCTGGGTCGTACGGGATGCCTACGCCAGGAACTCGGCGAGGTCGGCCTCGAGGGCCGGCTTCGGCTTCGCGCCGATGACGGTCTTGACGACCTCGCCGCCCTTGAACACCTTCATCGCCGGGATCGACGTGATCTGGTAGTTCATGGCCGACTGGGGGTTGTCGTCGACGTTGAGCTTGACGATCTCGATCTTGTCGGCGTGCTCCGCGGCGATCTGGTCGAGGATCGGGGAGACGGCACGGCACGGGCCGCACCACTCGGCCCAGAAGTCGACGAGGATGGTCTTGTCGGACTTGAGGACCTCGTCCGAGAAGGTGGCGTCGGTGACGGCCTTTGCGTTGGACATGTGTGCTCCTTCGAGAAGTTCAGTTGGTGCAACGGCTGGGCCGCTGCGGTATTCCGTTCCGGGTCAGGCCCGTGCGGCCTCGACGTCGATGATCGCCGGACCCTCGGGCGTGACGCCCTCGGCCTGGTCGACGAGCGCGTCGTCGAGGTCGGCGAGGTACTTCTCCGCGTCCAGGGCGGCGACGGTGCCGGAACCGGCCGCCGTGATCGCCTGGCGGTAGGTCGGGTCGATGACGTCACCCGCGGCGAAGACACCCGGCAGGTTGGTGCGCGACGAGCGACCCTGGACCGCGATGGTGCCCTCGGGCGCGAGGTCGATCTGCCCGTGGATCAGGTGCGTGCGCGGGTCGTTGCCGATCGCGATGAACAGCCCGTCGAGCTGGAGCGAGGATTCCTCACCGGTGATGGTGTCGCGCAGGGTGACGCCCTCGACCGCGGAGTCCCCCGTGATCCCGGTGACCTCCTTGTTCCACGCGAACTCGATCTTCGGGTCGTTCATCGCACGGTCCTGCATGATCTTCGACGCGCGCAGGGTGTCCTTGCGGTGGATCACCGTCACCTTGTCGGCGAAGCGGGTGAGGAACGTGGCCTCCTCCATCGCGGAGTCGCCACCGCCGACGACGGCGATGTTCTTCTGGCGGAAGAAGAAGCCGTCGCAGGTCGCGCACCAGCTGACACCGTGGCCGGACAGACGCTCCTCGTCGACCAGGCCGAGGTGCCGGTACGCCGACCCGGTCGCGTAGATGACCGCGAGGGCCTCGTACGTCTCACCGGAGCCGACGGTGACCTTCTTGACCTTGCCGGTCAGGTCGACCGAGACGGCGTCGTCGTACAGGACCTCGGCACCGAACTTCTCGGCCTGCTCCTGCATCTTGATCATGAGGTCGGGGCCCTGGATGCCCTCGGGGAAGCCGGGGAAGTTCTCGACCTCGGTGGTCTTGGTGAGCTCGCCACCGGTCTCGACGCTCGAGGCGACGATGAGCGGCTTGAGCTCGGCGCGCGCGGCGTAGATGCCGGCGGTGAACCCGGCAGGACCGGAACCGATGATGATGAGCTGGCGCATGCCTGGTGCCCTTCCGTTGCGTACTGACCGGGTCAACACATGCTACCGGCGTGGCATTCCACGGCAGCCGGGTGCGCCGACCGGACGGACGTCAGCGCCCGAGCTTGGACCGGAGGATGCCGACCGCGTTCTGGATCTCGCCGTTCTTCGCGACGACGAGGGCGCCGAAGTACACGATCGCCATCACGGCGCCGGTGAGCACGATCGTGATGAGTGCGCCCGTCCGGTCGGACATCGCGAAGCCGTCG
>CAJYIG010000002.1 GCA_913774725.1 uncultured Curtobacterium sp.
CTGATGGTCACCGCGCTCGACGGGCCCGGTCGCGTCACCGGTGTGCAGGCGAGCATCCTCGACCAGCACGTCGTCCGGGTCACGCTGACCGCGCCGCTCGACGGGCCGGTGACGTTCGGGTACACGGAGTCGAACGGGCTGGCCACCGCCGCCGGGACGATCACGGTGGTCGAGATCCCGAAGCCCGACCGGATCCAACCGCCCGTGGCGCAGGCCGACTCCGCCACGGTGCGGGTCGGGGACGTGGCCGAGATCGACGTCCTGGCGAACGACACCCAGCCGGAGGGTGAGCCGCTGACGCTCGACCCGCAGCTCGTGCAGAACGTCCCGGGCGACGGCGGGCTGCTCTTCGTGGCGGGCGACCGGCTCCGGTACCTCGCACCACACACGCCCGGCAACCACACCGCGGTCTACCGCGTCCGTGGGCCGGACGGGCAGTACGCCGACGCGACGGTGTCGATCTCCGTGCGGGAGCGTGACGTCGCGACGAACAACCCGCCGGTTCCCGAGACCGTGACGGCGCGCGCCGTCGCCGGACAGGCCGTGCGCATCACCGTGCCGCTGAACGGCATCGATCCCGACGGCGACTCGGTGCAGCTCGTCGGCGTCGCCGACAACCCCGAGAAGGGATCGGTGAGCGACGTCACCGCGGACGCGCTCACCTACGACGCGGGGGACTACTCCTCCGGTACCGACGAGTTCACGTACACCGTCGTGGACGCGCTCGGCGCCCGCGCGACCGGGACGGTCCGGGTCGGCATCAGCCCGCGCGCCGAGCAGGCCGCGAACCCCGTCGCCCAGGCCGACCACGTGACCATCCGTCCCGGGGGGTCCGTCACCGTCCGGGTCCTCCAGAACGACTCCGACCCGGAGGGCGGACAGCTCACCGTCACCGCTGCGGAACCCACCGCCGCCGGGGTCACGGCGAAGGTGCTCCAGCGCAGCCAGGTGCGGGTCACACCGCCCCGCTCCGCCACCGAGGGTGACTTCGCGGTGCTCTACACGGTCGCCAACGCGAGCGGTGGGTCGAGCACCGCCTTCCTGACCGTGACGGTCGACCGCGACGCCCCGCCGCTCCGGCCCGAGGTCGAGGACACCACGCTCGACCTGCAGGACATCCTGCGCCGCGAGAGCGTGACGGTCGACGTGCTGCAGAACGTCTTCTTCGCCGAGGGGTCGACCTCGCGGCTCGAGGTCGGCGTGGTCGACGGCTACGGCGACACCGCGCAGGTGACGAAGGACCGTCGGATCACCATCCGGTTGACGGACTCCGCGCAGGTCGTGCCGTTCTCGGTCGCCCGGAGCGACCACCCCGACGTCGTGTCGTACGGCTTCGTGCACGTGCCCGGGTTCGACGACGCCCTGCCGCAGGTCGACCGCAGCGTCGGCGCGGTGACCGTGAAGAGCGAGGCCACGGTCCGCATCCCGCTCGACCGCTACGTGGTCACGGCGAACGGGCGCACCGCGCAGATCACCGACCGCAGCACCGTGAAGGCGACGCACGCGAACGGTCAGGACCTCGTGGTCGACCGGTCGACGCTGCAGTTCACGTCCTCGAAGCTCTTCTACGGCAATGCGTCGATCTCCTTCGAGGTCACCGACGGGTCGAGCACGAACGGCGGCAAGGGCCGGGTCGCGACGCTCGTCCTGCCGATCAAGGTCACCCCGCGGTCGAACCAGCCACCCGCGTTCACCGGGTCGTCGATCGACATGCAGCCGGGCGACTCCCGGACGCTCGACCTGACGAAACTGACGGACTACCCGTACCCGGACGACCTCGGGGAGCTGCGGTACTCCGTCGTCAGCCGCCCGGGCTCCGGCACCACCGCGACCGTCCAGGGCCAGCAGCTCCGGGTGTCCGTGGCCGAGGACGCGCCGAAGGACACGACGGCGTCGATCGGCATCGGGGTGTCCGACGCCGCCAACCAGGGCCGTGCCGGCGTCGTCCAGGTCGGGATCGTCGGGTCGACCAGGCCCTTCGTACAGCCGGGAGCCGATCGCGCCGTCGTCGCTCGCGGGACGTCCGCGACCATCGACGTCCTGGCGAACGACCAGGCGACGAACCCGTTCCCGGACCGGTCGCTCCGGGTGGTCGCGATCCGCGGACTCACCGGTGGACTCCCCGCCGGCGTGAGCGTCACGCCGAGCGCCGACCGGTCCCGGCTGCAGGTCATCGTCGCGAACGGTGCCCAGCCCGTCGACGCACACCTGCAGTACCAGGTCGCCGACGCGACGGACGACCCGTCGCGGTACGTCTGGGGCGACGTCACCGTCTCGGTGCAGGACGTCCCGGACGCGCCGGGGGCACCAACCAGGACCGGCACCTTCCAGGGCGGTCAGCTCACGCTCACGTGGGCGACCCCGCAGGCGAACAACGCGCCGATCACCGGATACCGGGTCCAGGGCACGAACGGTGTCGCGAAGGACTGCGGGACCGCGACGGTCTGCACCCTCACGGGCATCGACCCGTCCGCGTCGTACCGCTTCTCGGTCGTCGCACGGAACGCCGTCGGCGAGTCAGAGCCCTCGTCGCAGTCCGCGCCGATGAGCGCCGACTTCGTCCCGGCGGCGCCGAAGGGCGTCCAGGTCGCCCCGAGCAGCACGACGCCCGGCCAGCTCGACGTCAGCTGGAACGGCGTCGCGACGCCGAACGGCGGATCGCCGGTGTCGAACTACGTCGTCTCCGTCCAGGGGCCCGGACTGTCCACGACGAAGAACGTCGGGACCGCGACGAGCGCGTCCTTCCCGAACGCGCAGGGCGGCGCCGAGTACACCGTGCGGGTGTCCGCGCGGAACGCGGCCGACCGTGACGGCAGCCCCGTGCAGTGGAACGAGGCGACGGCCACCGGTTCGGCCGTCGGCGCGCCCGCGACGCCGGAGCTCTCGGCCACCGGGCAACCCGACGGATCGACCACGGCCGTGTCCCTCAGCGCGTCCGAGGCCGACTGGGCGGGTGGGACCCCTGGTTGGCGCATCGCGAAGTACGCCGCCTCGACGCTGATCCCGTCGGGCTGCTCGACGACCGGAGCCGAGAAGGTCTTCAGCGGCTCGACCGCGACGGACCGCATCTCGAGCCAGTACCGCTACGTCGCCCTCGCGGACAACGGGCTCTTCTGCACGGCGTCGTCGCCGGCCAGCGTGCAGGGCTACCAGGCGCCGGACGCGCCGACCGGCACCGTGGATCGCGCTGCGCAGCCGAGCGCCGACGGCACGGTCGACCTCACGGCGACCGCGCAGCGGACCGGGCCGTACCTGTACTACTCGATCGGCGGCGGTCCTCGCGTGGCTTTCAGCGGGAGTGCCTCGCTGGGCGCCGGAGCGGGTTACGGACTCGAGACCAGCGTGGTGTTCACGGCGTGTGCTGTCGACGGGCAGTACTGCTCGTCGAGCAGCCCGGTCAGCGACACGGCGTTCACCACCCGTGCGACCATCGCGAGCGCCGTCGTCGGACAGGCGCCGGTCATCAACCCGCCGGACAACAACGGACGTCTGCTGCCGAAGCAGAGCGACTACGAGATCTCCTACTGCAATCTGGACCTGATCTGCAACGGCACGAACCCGGACACGAACGCCGCGTGGACGACCCGCGACAAGGTGCCCAGCGGGTACTCGTCCATCAGGGTCAAGGCGACCGTGAAGGGCCAGCAGGACCCGAACGGAGCCCGCCGCGACATTGCGAACCCGGCCACCGGCACGGCCGACCCGCCGTCCGGTACCGACCCGAGCAGCCCCACCGCAGGCTAGGGTCTCGACCCGCCAGCGATCCCGCCCCCGAGAACGAGGACACCACCGCATGAGCATGACCCCCGAGCAGGCCACCTGGTTCGCCGACGTCGCCGGCCGGATCGTGACCAACGTCGAGCAGGTGCTCCTCGGGAAGACGTTCGTGATCCGCCTGGCGGTGACGGCCATGCTCAGCGAGGGACACCTGCTGCTCGAGGACGTCCCCGGCACCGGCAAGACCAGCCTGGCGCGGGCGATGGCGCAGAGCGTGCAGGGCTCGACGAACCGCATCCAGTTCACGCCCGACCTGCTGCCCGGCGACATCACGGGCATCAGCGTCTACGACCAGCGCACCCAGGAGTTCGACTTCCACCGCGGCCCGGTCTTCGCGAACATCGTCCTCGCCGACGAGATCAACCGTGCCAGCCCGAAGACGCAGTCGGCCCTGCTCGAGGCGATGGAGGAGTCCGCCGTCACGGTCGACGGCGTGGG
>CAJYIG010000003.1 GCA_913774725.1 uncultured Curtobacterium sp.
TGGCTGTTGGCGACGCTGGTGCTCATGGTGGTGCTCCTCGTGCTGCTGTGGTGCTGGACGGTGCTGGTGGTTCGGGTAGCGCTGATCGTTCGGGTCGTGCTGATCGTGCTGGCGTGGCTGGTGGTGCCAACAGCGGTCGGCGCCGGATGGTCGTCGGGCACTACGCGACCGGACGGATGACGGACGGCAGCATCACGTGGAGCTGGTCCGCGAGCTTGGCCTGGGCCTCTTCGAGGGTGGCGAAGTCGCCGACCACGAGCCCGAAGGTGTCGGAGGCGACGTAGCGGCCGTCACGCTTGTCGACGCTGCCGCCGAAGTAGCCGCCGTAGTTGGCGATCCACTCGCCGTCGTCCTCCTGCGTCCAGGTGGTCTTGGCACGGGCGGCGCGGCCCGAGTGCTCCGCCTCGGCCTCGAGGATCGCGATGACGTCGACCGTCTCGGTGTCGAGGGTGACCTCGCGGGTGTCGGTGGTGACCGTGGTGCTCATGTCGCTCTCCTTCGCGATCCGGGGTACATCTGCTGACGGGACAACCGTACGAGAACGTCCCCCGGTCACGCCAGCAATGCCCGCCCTTTCACGGGTTCCGTGCATGCGCGTCGGGGTGCAGCCCCGGATTTCCGGGCCAGGGGGACACGAGAACGGGGTACAGGGGGACGATCGGGGTACTCGTTTCGTGGATGAACTGCTTCGGTCGTCTTCTCGAGTCACCCTCGCGTCTCGCCCGGCCGGGAGGCGCGGCCCACTACCGTCGGTCTCGATGGACACCGCGACCAGGACCACGATCGTGCGCAGCGGGATGATCGCTGCGGTCGTGCTCGTGGGCGCGGTCCTGCTGGTGCCCGGTCTCGCCGACCGCGTGCGGTCCGCCTTGCTGCACGTCGTGGGCGCGCTGCGCGCGCTCGGGCACGGCACCCTGACGCTCGGCGACGGGTTCGTGACGGCGATCGGGGTGACGCTGGTGACCGCCCTGCTGCCGGTGCTGCTGGCGGGGGCGAGCAGGGCCTCCCGGGCGGAGGGGGTGCGTCGACGCGCGCTGGCGAGCGCGGTCGTCGTGCTGGTGGCCGCCGGGGTCCTGGCGGCGCAGTCGCCGATGCCGGTCGGGCGGTTCCGGTCGCTCGCGCTCGCGGGACTCGTCGGGGTCGCGATCGGGTCACTCGCCGACGCCGCCTGGCACGCGCGCCACCGGGCCGCCCACGCGTCGGGACGGACTCGTCGGGTGGCGTGGACGTTCGCGGCCGTCTACGCGCTCGCGGTGGTGCTCGTGGCAACCGCCGGCTCCCCCGTCGACGGCGGGATCCACCCGTGGTTGGTGCGGGCGATCGCGGTGGGGCAACGACTCGGGGCGCCGGGGTGGCTCGGGTACGACGCGGTCGAATTCACGGCGAACGTCGTCTTCTTCGTGCCGTTCGGGTTCTTCGTGCTGCTGCTCTTCGGGGCGCGGGCGTGGTGGGTCGGCATGCTCGGCGGGTTCCTGGTGAGCTGCGCGATCGAGACGGTGCAGGCACTGTTCCTGCCGGCGCGGTTCGCGTCGGTGGATGACGTATTGGCGAACACGTCGGGGGCGGTGCTGGGGGTGCTGGTGGGGATCGTGGTGCTCGGCCGAGCTCGCGTGAGTGCGGCTCATGGACTTCCACGCGACGCTGCATGAAGATCTGGAGACATTCGGACCATTCCGCCACTCTGCGACCTACTGTCAGCGCATGGACCCGAACCCGAATCGGAAGCAGCCTCGTCCCTACCAGCAACCCTCGATGTTCCCGTGGTGGCTCTGGATCGTCGCGCCACTCGCCGTGATCGCCGTCGTGGCGATCGCCCTCCTCGTCACCTGACCCGAGCCAGTGCCCCCTGGAGCCGACCTCGGCATCCGCTCTGTCTCCGTCCTCGGCATCCGCTCTGGCTCCGTCCTCGGCTCGGGACACGACGGAACCCCCGGCACCGAGGTACCGGGGGTTCCGTTCGATTCAGTCGAGCTGCACTCAGGCGGCGTCGCGCTGACGACGGACCGACTTGCGGACGACCAGGAGGCCACCACCGAGGACGATGGCGCCGCCGGCAGCCCAGAGGCCGAGCGTCGAGATGGTGCCACCGGTGAAGGCGAGCTGGCCGGGCGTGCCGGAGCCGCCGGTCGAGCCGACCGTGGTGCTGGTGCCGCCAGCAGCCGGGGCGATGGTGAAGAACGCCGTGCCGACGGTGCCGGAGGTGGCGCCGGTCGCGGTGAGGTTGTAGCTGCCCGAGCCACCGGCCGGGAAGGTGACACGGATCGTGAGGCCACCATCGGCGTTGGCCGTGTAGGTCGTCGAGACCGTCGTGGTCGGCAGGGCGCCGAGCGTGACCGCACCGGCGCCGGTGACCTGGACGTTGACGGTCTCACCGGCGGCGAAGACGTTGTTGTTGAAGACGACGACAGCGGTGCCGCCGGCGACGTAGTTGCCCGAGACCGAGCCAGCCGACTCCGGGGCGTACCCGGTCGCGGCATTGGCCGCGGTCGGGACCGCGACGAAGGCTGCGCCCGCGATGAGGGCAGCGGCGATGAGCTTCTTCATGAAGTGTTCCCCTAAAGATCTGATCCTGCAGACCCTGACACCCAGAGCCCGTTGGCACTTCCCCCTGGAACGTGCCGCGAAGGAGCAAGCGGTCGCTATGGCGAAGTTCCCTCAATCTAGCGGGAATCCTCAGGATGTTGCCATCTGAGACGAAAGTTTTCGCAAGTGTTGACTCGGCGAATACCTGCGCGTGGCTCCGACCACCAACACCCAACCACCACCGAACCAGAGCCTACTCAACAAACCCCCGTTCAGGACCGTAATGATGCCGAATGCTCGCTAACTGCGAGCTCCGCCCTCCCGCGCCCGTCCAAGTGGACAAGCTTCTCAGGATCACTTGATGCCCCCGTTCGAGGGAGATCGAAGGTTGCGCTGAGCGGACAAACACGACGCTTGCATCCGTCATCGGCGGACGAGTTCGCCCTAAGGTCCGCTCTGCTCTTACTCAGCGGGAGTCGGGTCGGTGCAGTCGAACCGCAGCGGCAAGACCTTGCTCTGCCGCACGCCCGGCGTCGACAGGACGTCGACGGCGGCCTTGGCGTCCCTTTCGTCGCCCAGGAACGCGACTCGGAACGTCGTGCTCTCTCCCGGGGCGAGCAGCGTCTGGAGCTGGGCGACCGGGTGTCCGCCGTCCATCACGGTCTGCACGGGGACCTGCTTGCCGTCCTGCGTCGAGCCCAGGTAGATCGCATCCTCAGGTGCGTAAATCGCGACCAGTGTCTTGATCTTGCCGGGCTCCGTTCCCGAGAGTCCGCCTCCGGTCACGTACTCGGGCAGGCTCGTCGCAGCGTCGGCCGGAGCGCTGTTCGTGATCGTCACCTCGACGGCAGAGGTCGGGCGACCATCCGCGCGGCAGACCGAGGTACCGACAGACACCGTCTTGTCGAGGTAGTAGTCCATCTTCGACGCGGTGCCGTCGTTGAGGTAGACACCAAACTGCCGGAGCGACCTCGTCGCGGTCGGCAGATCACCCGCGAGCGGTGTGCCCTCGAGGCGGGCCTGCTCTGCCTTCGTCGCGCTCCACAGCCGAAGTCGACCTTCCTGCACTCCCTGTGTCAGCGCGCCGACGAACTGCTTCGCATCGAACGACCCGGCCGAAACCTTGTCGAACACCGCGCTGGCGGCCGAGGCAAAGAAGAGGTCCTGCACCTTCGGGTCGGGGTACTTGGCGTACACGTCGCTGAGCAGCAGCTGCACGGCGTTGTCCGAGGTGAGCGTGTCACCGGTCGGGAGTTGCACCGGTCCGGTCGCTCGCAGGATGTAGCTCAGCGTCACCGGATCGATTGCGACGACGCCGTCGACCTGCTGCCCGAACTTCTGCTTCCACATCTCGCGAGTGAGTTCCGCGGACAGGTCGAAGCGAGGAGTGAGAGTCACGTCCTGCATATAGCGCCCGGTGATCTCGCCGTACAGCGTTCGCGTCCCTGGGTCGAGCGGCAGGACCGACTCGCCGTAGGGGCCGAACGAGGCGCCGGCCACCTGGTCGCCGAGCGAGATTGCGCCGTCCTGCACCTTCAGGAGCGCAACGGCGCCCGGGATGCCTCCTCCGGCGCGCAGCTCGGCGTTGTTCTGGAAGAGCAGGACGTAGTTCCGATCGCCGTCGTTGCCGAGCATCGCTGGTGCGAGCTGCACCACGCGGTTCGCCGTGTCCACCTGGTCGGACGCCGAGCGCAGCGCGTTCCGCAGCTGGTTCACCGCGGAGGTGACCGGCGAGAGCGTGTCGCTGGTGTCGATGGCGTTCGTGTCACGCTCGGCCTTCGTGAGGGTGGCAGCGGCCTGCGCGACGGCCGGCTGCGCCTTCACCAACGGATCGAGGTCGACTCTGCCACTCTTCGGCGCGAACGAGCCCGTGTTCAGACCACCGACGACACGGGATACCGGGCTGACAGCCCCGGATGCCACGTCGTCCACGACGACCGAGACCTCACGGACCGCGCGGAGGTTGCTGCCGAAGAACGGCACCTGCTGCGCTGCGCCCCACACCGGATCGCCGGTGAGTGACCGCGCCGCCGACGCTTCGCCCTCCAGGTGCTCCGCGGTTGCCTGCGCCGCCTTCGTGTAACCGTCGCCGAGCTGGGATCGCAGAGTCGTCACGTCGGCGACCGCACGTTCCAGGTGTCCCTTCGCGAGCGCACCGCGGACCCCCACCCACGCGACGGCGAGGATCAGCAGAAGGACGACGGCGAGCACTATCCACAGCGCCGTCCGGGCACTGTTTCCCCGGTGTGCGGCAGTGTCTCGCGACTCGGGTTGGTCGGACGCCAGCGCGACCCTACGATCACTCATCTCCGACCGGGGTCACTGCCGGACGGAGTCAACATGCGCGCGGTACCACTCGATGGTGCTCCGCAGGCCGTCCTCGAGACCGATCTGAGCAGTCCAGCCTGCCTCCGCGAGCTTGGACACGTCGAGGAGCTTCTGCGGAGTGCCGTCAGGTTTCGACGTGTCCCAGATCGTTTCGCCCTCGAAGCCGACGACCTTCGCGATCGTCTCTGCGATCTCGCGGATCGTGACGTCCGATCCCGTACCCACGTTGACCTGGTCGGGTCCGTCGTAGTGCTCGATGAGGTGGAACACCGCGGCGGCCATGTCGTCGACGTGCAAGAACTCGCGGCGGGGTGAGCCGGTCCCCCAGTTCTCTACCTGGCCCGCGCCCTGTTGCACCGCCTCGTCGTAACGGCGGATGAGCGCCGGCAGCACATGCGAGCCCTTCGGCGAGAAGTTGTCGCCGGGCCCGTACAGGTTCGTCGGCATCGCCGAGATCCAGGGCAGGCCGTGCTGGCGGCGCACCGCCTGCACCTGCAGGATGCCGGCGATCTTGGCGATCGCGTAGGCGTCGTTCGTGGGTTCGAAGTGCCCGGTGAGCAGGGCGTCCTCGTGGATCGGCTGATCCGCCAGCTTCGGGTAGATGCAGGACGAACCCAGGAACACGAGACGCTCGACACCGTGCTCGACGGCGGCATCCTGGCGAACGACACGTACCCGCACGACTTCCTCAGCGAGAACCTGCAGATCCAGGTCAACGTGATGGACGCCGCCGTCG
>CAJYIG010000004.1 GCA_913774725.1 uncultured Curtobacterium sp.
ACTTCACGCTCGACCGCGACGTCGTGCTCGACCTGGCCCGCGACGCCGCACACGGTGTGGCGCGTCCGGCTGCCCCGCTGACCACCTTCCTGGTCGGGTACGCCGCCGGGCTCCGGGGCGGTTCTCCCGCCGACCTCCGGCTCGTCGAGGTCCCGCTGTCCGCCGCACTCTGTGCGGACGTGGACGAACCGGAGGACGCCACGCGGGCCACGGCGACCGCCCGACTGCTTGACTGACCGCATGACCACTGACGACGTCCTCGCCGCCTGGACCGCCGAGCTCGCCGAGGCGCTCGGGTTTCCCGAGGACTTCACGCTCGACCGCGACGTCGTACTCGACCTCGCCCGCGATGCCGCGCACGGGGTCGCCCGGCCGGCCGCCCCGCTCACGACCTTCCTGGTCGGGTACGCAGCCGGGCTCCGCGGCGGGTCGAACGCCGACCTGGCCGATGCCGCAGCGACCGCGACCCGGCTCGCGCTGGCGCACGCGGACACCACGGACTCCGCAGCAGCCGACGGCTCCACCGGACCCGACGCCCGGTGACGCTGGTCCTGCCGTCCTGGTCCGCTGCCCGACGCGCGGCACACGAGCAGGGCGCCCGCCTGGCCGCCGACACCGCGGCCGCTGACCTCGGGGCGGGAGCGGTCCGACTCGACCTGGCGTCGGCGCTCGGGCGGACGCTCGCCGCTGACCTGCTCGCCCGTGCCGACGTGCCGGGCCACGACGGCGCCGCGATGGACGGGTGGGCCGTCGCGGGGCCCGGGCCGTGGGCGCTCGGCGCACCGATCGTCGCGGGCGCGGTCCCCGCGGAGGAGCCACTCGCCGTCGGGCACGCCCGTCCGGTCACGACCGGGGCGCCGGTCCCGCCCGGCACGGAGGCCGTGGTGCGCTCCGAGGACGCTTCCGTCGACCACGACGGTCGGCTGGTCCGCCACACGTCGTCCGCGCGTCGGCACGTCCGGCCCGCGGGCGAGGAGGTCGAGCTCGGTCAGGTGCTGTTCCCCGGCGGGACGGTGCTGACCCCGCCGCGTGCAGCGTTGGCGGCGGCGTCCGGCGTCGACGACGTGCTCGTCGCGCCCGTACCGACCGCGCGGATCGCGGTGCTCGGCGACGAGATCGTCGGCGCGGGCATCCCGCGACCCGGACAGGTGCGCGACGTCTTCACCCACACCCTGCCGACCGTGCTCCGGCTGTTCGGAGCCGACCCGGTCGCCACGGAGCGCGTGTCCGACGACGCCGAGGGCACCGCCCGGGTGCTCGATGCCGCTCGCGAGCGGATCGTCGTGACGACCGGCGGCACGGCCGGCTCCTCGACGGACCACATCCGCGGCGCGCTCGCCCGCATCGGCGCCGAGCTGCTGGTCGACCGCGTCGACGTCCGTCCTGGGCGCCCGGTGCTGCTCGCCCGTCGGGGCACCACCGTGTACCTCTGCCTGCCCGGCAACCCGATGGCCGCGATGGTCGGTCTCGTGCTGCTCGGCGGACCGCTCGTCGCCGGACTGCTCGGGCGACCGCTCGAGCCGACTGGGTCGGTCCGGCTCGCGGTGGACGTGCCGAACGACCGACCGGGTGCACTCGTGCTCGCCCACCGGGTGACCCCCGAGGGTGCCGTGCCGGCGTCCCACCAGTCGTCGGCCATGCTGCGCGGGCTGGCCGACGCGGACGGACTGATGATCGTGCCGGCCGGGGGCGGCGTGGCGGGCGAGGACGTGCCTCCCGTCCGGCTGCCGTGGGTCTGACGGGTGCGGCCCCGGCGGCCTGAGGAGCGGCTCAGCCGCGGTGGCGGGAACCGCACCGCCCTGGCGGGTGCCGGGCAGGGGTGGTAGACCCGGAGCATGAGCCGGATCACGGCGCGGAAGCGCGTCACCCGCATCACCGTCGCGACGTCCCGGTCGGTCCGCGACGACCTGCTCGCCGTCGAGGAGCCGCTCGAGATCCGCGTCGGCGGGAACTCGCTCGCGATCACGATGCGGACGCCCGGCAACGACATCGACCTCGCCGCCGGGTTCCTGGTGTCCGAGGGCGTGATCGCCCGCGGTGACGACTTCGCCGCGGCCCGGTACTGCGCGGGTGCGACGGACGAGGGGCTGAACACCTACAACGTGCTCGACGTGACGCTCGCCTTCGGTGTCCCCGCACCGGACCCGAGCCTGGAGCGGGCGTTCTACACGACCAGCTCGTGCGGCCTGTGCGGCAAGGCGAGCATCGACGCGGTGCGGACGACCTCGCAGCACGCGGTGCACCACGACGACCTCGTGCTCGACCCGGCGCTGCTCGCGACGTTCCCCGATCGCCTGCGCGAGGCCCAGGACGTGTTCGAGAAGACCGGCGGGCTGCACGCGGCGGCACTGTTCGACGGCCGGACCGGTGAGATGCTCGTGCTCCGCGAGGACGTGGGTCGGCACAACGCCGTCGACAAGGTCGTCGGGTGGGCCGTGAAGGAGGGGCGCCTGCCCCTGAGCGGCACCGTCCTCATGGTCTCCGGCCGCGCGAGCTTCGAGCTGACCCAGAAGGCGTCGATGGCGGGCATCCCGGTGCTCGCCGCCGTCTCCGCGCCGTCATCGCTCGCCGTCGACCTGGCGAAGGA
>CAJYIG010000005.1 GCA_913774725.1 uncultured Curtobacterium sp.
GGACGGCGGCGACCACGCCGACCTACTACGGCGATGCGTGGGCGGCGCTCGGCGCGACCATGCTCACGTCGGACGTCCTCGGTGGCTGCGCGACCGGGGCGGGAGGTGCCTCGTGACCGGGCGTCGCGCTGCGACGGGGCCGACCCGCTGGTGGTCCGGCCGCCGCGGTGCGGTCGTCGCCGGGGTGCTCGCCGCGGTGCTGGTCGGCGGCGGCATCGCCGGGGTGGCCGTCGCGACCACGGAGAACGGCGGCACGGCCGCACGACCGGCAGCGGGCAGCAGCGCGTCCGCGTCGACCGATCCCGGTGCGGCCGCGAACGGCTCCGGCGCCGGGGACACGTCGGGCTTCCAGGACCCGGCTGCTCCGGCGGCTCGCTCGTCCGCGACGCCCGTTCGGGTGGAGATCCCGGCGATCGGGGTCTCCTCGGGGCTCGAGGACCTCGGACGCGGGGCAGCCGGTGAGCTCGACCCGCCGAAGGACTGGGACAGCGCCGGGTGGTTCGCCGACGGCATCGTGCCGGGTCAGGTCGGCCCCGCCGTGATCGCCGGGCACGTCGACAGTCCGACGAGTGCCGCCGTGTTCTTCCGCCTCGACGAACTCGTGGCCGGGGACCAGATCCACGTGGCCATGTCGGACGGCACGACCCGCACCTTCACGGTCGAGCGGTCGGAGCGCGCGGCGAAGTCGGCGTTCCCCACGAGCGACGTCTACGGCAGCGCGCCCACCCCGCAGCTCCGGCTGATCACCTGCGACGGCACGTTCGACACCGCCACCGGCCACTACACAGACAATCTGATCGTGTTCGCAGACCTCTCGTCGGACTGACGCAGGAGCGACCCGATACCCTTCGATGCGAAGCGCAAGGAGCACCATGAGCACGTCCCTGGTCATCATCCCGACCTACGACGAGGCGGAGAACGTCCGCCCGATCGTCGCACGCACCCTGGCTGCCACCGACGACAGCGTCCACGTCCTCGTCGTGGACGACAACTCCCCGGACGGCACCGGTGACATCGCGGACGAGATCGCGCGCGAGACCGACCGTGTGCACGTGATGCACCGCACGGTGAAGGACGGTCTCGGCGGTGCCTACCTCACGGGCTTCGCGTGGGGTCTCGAGCACGGCTACGACAAGCTCGTGGAGATGGACGCCGACGGCTCGCACCACCCGGAGTACCTGCCGTGGATGCTCGAGCTCGCCGACTCGAACGACCTCGTCCTCGGGTCCCGCTGGATCAAGGGCGGCGAGGTCGAGAACTGGCCGTGGTACCGCGAGCTGCTCTCGCGCGGCGGGAACCTCTACACGCGGATGGCCCTCGGCATCGCGGTCCGCGACGCGACCGGCGGCTTCCGGGTCTTCACGTCGACGGCGTTCGAGCGCATCGACCTGGCCGGGGTCGCGTCGAAGGGCTACTGCTTCCAGGTCGACCTGTGCTGGCGTGCCCTCGAGGCCGGCCTCCGCGTCGTCGAGACGCCCATCACCTTCACCGAGCGTGAGTTCGGCGTCTCGAAGATGAGCGGCAACATCGTCCGCGAGAGCCTGACCCTGGTGACGAAGTGGGGCATCGACCGACGTCTGCGCGAGGTCCGGTCGGTCGTCAAGAACCACCGCCGCCTGCCCTCGGTCCGCAAGAATGCGCACGCGGTGGCGGACCAGTCGGCCTGAGCCGGCTGCTCCGTGCCCGGTCGCGCTGGCCGGACGTGGCCACACGCACGATCTGCGTGCCCGGTCCGTGCCCGGTCTTCGCCCGGTCTGATCGGCGAACGCGACAGTCCCCCGTGGAGGTTCCACGGGGGACTGTCGTGTTCGCGGACGGGTCGAGGACGGCCGTCGCGGAGCGGGCGTCAGCGCAGGACGACCACGCCCCGCGACGAGAACTGCACGACGCCCGCCTCGACGGTGGCCTCGCCGAAGCGGTAGAGTTCCTCCCCGGTGGAGTCGGACACGGGCACCTCGGCCGCGTCGTCGGCGAAGTTCACCACGACGTGCACCGGCGTGGCGTCGGGCCCGAGCAGGCCGCGGGTGAGCACCAGCCACCGGTCGTCCCCGTCGAAGCGGACGGCGTTCGCCTCGTAGCGGTGGTCGACGAACGCCTGTTCGGTCCGGCGCAGCGCGACGAGCACGCGGTAGGCCCGGAGGATGCGCGCACCCCGGTCGGAGGTGACGTCCGCCCAGTCGAGCTTCGAGTTCGTGAACGTGGTCGGGTCCTGCGGGTCGGGCACGACCGACTCGTCCCACCCGTGCTCCGCGAACTCGGCGATGCGACCCTTCGCGGTGATCTCGCCCAGCGCCTTCTCCGGGTGCGAGGTGAAGAACTGCCACGGCGTGGTCGCCGCGAACTCCTCGCCCATGAACAGCATCGGGGTGAAGGGGCCGAGCAGCGTCAGTGCGGCGGCGATGACGAGCGACTCGTCGTCGAGCGTCGCGGCGAGGCGGTCGCCCGCCGCGCGGTTGCCGATCTGGTCGTGGTTCTGGTTCGCGACGACGAGCGCCGTCGCGGGCGAGGTGCCGCGGTCGATCGGTCGTCCGTGTCGCTTCCCCCGGAACGACGACCACGTGCCGTCGTGGAAGAACCCGTGCTCCAGGACCTTCGCCAGCGCCGACAGCGGTTCGAAGTCGGCGTAGTAGCCGTTCGTCTCACCGGTGACGGCCACGTGGACGGCGTGGTGGAAGTCGTCCGACCACTGACCGGTGAGGCCGTAGCCCGAGGCCTCCTGCGGACGGAACATGACCGGGTCGTTGAGGTCGGACTCGGCGATGAGCGAGAGCGGGCGGCCCACGAACTCGCTGTAGGCCTCGGTCTCCGACGCCATGACCTGCAGCACGTGCGGGCGGGTGGTGTCCCGGATCGCGTGCACGGCATCGAGCCGGAGCCCGTCGACGTGGTGGTCGCGGAACCACATCCGGACGTTGTCGAGCACGTACCGGCGGACCTCGGGGTGCTCGACGTTCACCGAGTCGCCCCACGTGTTGCCGAGCCCCTGCAGCAGGTACGGACCGTACAGCGGCAGGTAGTTCCCGCTCGGACCGAGGTGGTTGTAGACGACGTCCTGGATGACCCCGAGGCCCAGCGCGTGGGCGGTGTCGACGAAGCGGTCGTAGGCGTCCGGACCGCCGTACGGGTGGTGCACCGCGAACCAGCCGACTCCGTCGTAGCCCCAGTTCCACTCGCCGTTGACGGCGTTGACCGGCAGGAGCTCGACGAACTCCACGCCGAGTTCGACGAGGTGGTCGAGCTTGGCGGCGGCGGCGTCGAGCGTGCCCTGGGGGGTGTACGTGCCGACGTGCATCTCGTAGATGACGGCCCCGCGCGCGGGACGACCGGTCCACGCCTCGTC
>CAJYIG010000006.1 GCA_913774725.1 uncultured Curtobacterium sp.
GGGGAGCGCTGGTGTCGCTGGTCGCGCTGTTCTTCGTCATGTGGCGCCTTCCGTCGCGCCCAACCTCGACGGGGGACGGTCCGAGCGCTCCCGGAAGGTCCGCACGGCGCGGTCCACGCCCGGGTGAACGGTTCTCCACAGGTTCCCCGCGAGCCTGAACGCCCGGGCTGGAGCGGTCCTAGACTCGATCGGAGCCGAACCGCCCGCCGAGACCCTCGGCCGCCAGGCGGACCGCCAGCGAGACCAGAGGAACCCCGATGACGATGCCGGACCGGCGCACGCCCGCACGACTCGCCGACACGCGGGCACTCCTGTTCGACCTCGACGGCGTGCTGACCCCCACGGCCGACGTGCACATGCGTGCCTGGAGCCGCCTGTTCACGCCGTTCCTGGCGGACCGCGGCGTCGCGCCCTACAGCGAGCAGGACTACTTCGACCACATCGACGGCAAGCCCCGCTACGACGGCGTGCGGTCGCTGCTCGCGTCGCGGGGCATCGACCTCCCGCAGGGGTCGCCGGACGACGCCCCGGGCAGCGACACCGTGTGCGCGCTCGGCAACCGGAAGAACGCCGAGTTCACGGCCGAGCTGACCGAGCACGGCGTGGAGCCCTACCCTGGGTCGCTCCGCTTCCTCGTCGCCGCGATCGCCGCCGGCATGCAGGTCGCCGTCGTGTCGAGCTCGGCGAACGCGACGCAGGTCCTGCGCACGGCGGGCATCCTCGACCACTTCCCGGTGGTCGTCGACGGGCTCGTCGCGCGCCAGGACGGCCTGGCCGGCAAGCCCGCACCGGACACCTACCTCGACGCCGCCGGGCGCTTCGGGCTGGCACCGGCCCAGTGCGTCGTCGTCGAGGACGCCACGAGCGGGGTCGAGGCCGGCCGGAACGGCGCCTTCGGGCTCGTCGTCGGCGTCGACCGCGGTGCCGGCGCCGACGCGCTGCGTGAGCACGGCGCCGACGTCGTCGTCCAGGACCTCGCCGAACTGGTCGACCAGCTCCCGGCGCCGCGCACCGACTAGCGTCCCGTCCCACCCGGAACGGCCCCGACGGCGTGGCCCGACCGTCCCGACCACCCCACGACTCCTCCCTCCCACGGAGCACACGCCATGAACCCCATCACCTCCGACCCCCTCGACCGCGTCCGCTACCCGGTCGACGAGTGGGCGCTCGTCGAGACCGAGTACGCGCCGGACGAGCAGGGCGTCGCGGAGACCAACTTCGCCGTCGGCAACGGCTACCTCGGTCTGCGCGGCAACCTCGACGAGGGCCGCGGTGGCGTGCAGTACGGCACGTACGTCAACGGCTTCCACGAGACCTGGCCGATCCGGCACGCCGAGGACGCCTTCGGCTTCGCGAAGACCGGGCAGACGATCATCAACGCGCCCGACGCCAAGGTCATCCGGCTCTACGTCGACGACGAGCCGCTCGTGCTCGCCGAGGCCGACATCCTGCGGCACACCCGGCGGCTCGAGTTCCGCGGTGGGTACCTGTACCGCGAGACCGAGTGGTCGACGCCGTCCGGCAAGCGCGTGCTCATCCGCGCCCGGCGCCTGGTGTCGTTCACCGACCGGCACCTCGCCGTCATCGACTACGAGGTCACCGTGCTCGACGGCGACGCGTCGATCCTGCTCTCGAGCCAGGTCCTCAACCGGCAGGACGTGCAGGACGAGTACCACGCGGGCATGCGCGCCGCGGCGAACGCCTTCGACCCCCGCAAGGCCGAGGCGTTCACGGAGCGCGTGCTCGAGCCCGTGATCAAGCGCAGCACGGGCGGGCGGTCGCTGCTCGGGTACCAGGCGGCGAGCTCGGGCATGACGATCTGCGTCGGTGTCGAGCACCACCTGGAGACCGAGAACCCCTGGGACGAGGCCTCGTCGATCGAGGACGACCTCGCCAAGCACGTTTACCGCGTGCAGGCCCGTGCCGGGGTGCCGATCCGCCTCGTGAAGCACATGGTCTACCACACGTCCCGCGGGGTGCCGGCGCGTGAGCTCGCCGACCGGTGCGACCGCACGCTCGACCGTGCGCGCGCCGAGACGGTCGAGCAGACCTTCGCGAAGCAGCGCGCGTGGATGGACGACTACTGGACCCGCAGCGACGTCGAGATCCCCGGGCAGCCGGCGATCCAGCAGGCCGTCCGGTGGAACCTGTTCATGCTCGCCCAGGCCACCGCCCGCACCGACGGGCACGGCATCGCGGCGAAGGGCGTCACGGGCTCCGGGTACGGCGGTCACTACTTCTGGGACATGGAGATCTACGTCCTGCCGTTCCTGTCGTACACGGCGCCGATCGTCGCGCGGAACGCCCTCCGGTTCCGCTACAACATGCTCGACGCGGCCCGGTCGCGGGCACGCGAGCTGAACCAGCGCGGGGCGCTCTTCCCGTGGCGGACGATCAACGGCGAGGAGTCGTCGGCGTACTACGCGGCCGGCACCGCGCAGTACCACATCGACGCAGACATCGCGCATGCGCTCATGCAGTACGTGCGGGCCTCCGGCGACACGGACTTCCTGAAGCGCGGCGCGATCGACATCCTGGTCGAGACCGCCCGCCTGTGGTCCGACCTCGGGTTCTGGCGGTCGAACGGCGACAAGAAGTTCCACATCGACGGCGTCACCGGGCCCGACGAGTACACGACGGTCGTCGACGACAACCTCTACACGAACGTCATGGCGCGGGCGAACCTCTGGTTCGCGGTCAACGCCTGCCGGCAGCTCGCGACCGACGACCCCGAGGAGTACGGCCGCATGGTCCGGCGCACCGGGCTGGTCGACGACGAGGTCACCGAGTGGGAGCACGCCGCCGAGTCGATGGAGATCCCGTTCGACCCGCACCGCGGCGTCCACCCGCAGGACGCCCAGTTCCTCGACAAGGAACTCTGGGACCTCGAGAACACCCCCGAGTCGAAGCGGCCGCTGCTGCTGCACTACCACCCGCTGGTGATCTACCGGTTCCAGGTGCTCAAGCAGGCCGACGTCGTGCTCGCGCTGTTCCTGCAGGGCCACGAGTTCACGGCGGCCGAGAAGCGCCGTGACTTCGACTACTACGACGCCCTGACGACCGGTGACTCGACGCTGTCCGCCGTGGTGCAGTCGATCATGGCGGCCGAGGTCGGCTACCACGACCTGGCCGCGCAGTACTTCCTCACCGCGCTCTACGTCGACCTCGCCGACCTGCACGGCAACACCTCCGACGGCGTGCACATCGCGTCGACCGGCGGCATCTGGGGTGCGCTCGTGAACGGCTTCGGCGGCATGCGCGACCACGGCGGCCGGATGACCTTCAACCCGCGGCTGCCGAAGGACTGGGACCGCCTGACCTACCGCATCCAGGTGCACGGGTCGCGGGTCCGGGTCGACCTGGAGGAGGACGAGATGACCTTCACAGTGGAGACCGGCGAGGGCTTCACCGCGTGGGTGCACAACCAGCAGTGGGACATCACCGCCGGTGCGCCGACGGTCGTGCCGCTGGCCCACCACGGGCCGCGGATGACCGGGCACGCGCCGACCACGAGCGACATCCAGGGCACCCTGCGGGCAGACGGTTCCGTCATCACCGCGTCGATCCCGATGATCTCGCTCGACCGCGACCTGGACGTCGACGAGACCACCGCCTGACGGTCCGGGCCGGAGGCGCGGTGCGGGTCCGTCCCGCGCCGCGCCTCCTGCTCGCTCCTGCCTGCTGCCTGCTGCCTGTTGCCGCCTCTGCGCCGCCGGTGCCGACCCCCGCACCGCCTGCGCGTCCGCCTGCACGTGCGTCCAGCCGGGAACGGGCAGCGTGGTCGTCCGTGCCCCCGGGCCGACGGCGTCTCCTGCGGCACGAGCAGTGCATCGAGAGGAGACACACATGGACAAGCGGTTCGAGGGCAAGGTCGCGATCGTCACGGGGGCCGGGTCCGGCATCGGCGAGGCCACCGCGCGGGCGTTCGTCGACGAGGGCGCGGACGTGCTGCTCGTCGACAGCGTCGAGGAGAAGGTCCGTGCCGTCGCCGACAGCCTGCCGACCGGTCGTGCGGTCGCGCTGCAGGCCGACGTGGCCGACCCGGCAGCGTGGGAGACGATCGTGTCCGACGCGGTGGACCGGTGGGACCGCATCGACGTGCTCGTGAACAACGCCGGCACCTTCACCTCCGGTGACATCACCGACATCGAGCCCGACGAGTGGCACCGGGTCATCGAGACCGACCTGTCGAGCGTGTTCTACGGCACGCGGGCCGCGCTGCCGTTCCTCCGGGAGACCAAGGGGTCGGTCGTGAACACGTCGTCGGTCTCGGGCATGGACGCGGACTGGCGGATGAGCCCGTACAACGCGGCGAAGGGCGGGGTGTCGAACTTCACGAAGGCCGCCGCGCTCGACAACGGGCAGTTCGGGGTGCGGGTGAACGCCGTCGCGCCGGGCCTCATCTGGACGGACATGACCCAGCAGCCGGCCGAGGACGAGGAACTCCAGCACAAGTTCGCCGAGCGGGTCTCGCTCGGTCGTGGTGGGCGCTCGGAGGAGGTCGCTGCGGCGGTGCTGTTCCTGGCGAGCGACGCAGCGTCGTACATCACGGGCGCGGTGCTGCCGGTCGACGGCGGCACCACAGCGAGCAACGGGCAGCCCGCACAGTCCTGAGGGCCCGTCGCGCGGCTCAGAGCAGCTTGCGCAGAGTGTTCACGTTGCGGGTCGTCGTCGTGCGCTTGAAGCGTGCGGCGGCGGCCCGCTTCGCGAACACCGTGTCCGTGCTCGAGCCCTTCGGGCAGGACCAGTAGACGACACCGTCGCCGCGGTCCACCCGCTCCACGGTGTCGTCCGTGTCGATGTCGGCGACCAGGTGGTCGAGCGCGCTGTCGTCGGAGCCGAAGACGACGTAGTCGTGTCGGTCCGCAGCGGACCCGAACGGGAAGCCGTCGACGACCGCGGCCAGTCGATCGTGCGGGACGAGGACGATCCAGGCGTCGTACCCGAACCGGTCCCGCAGACCCTGCTCCACGGCAGCCTGCACCGCCGACGCATCGCCGGGTGCGGTGAAGTCGACGTTGCCCGAGGCCAGGACCGTCCGCACGTCCGCGTACCCGAGCTCCCGGAACAGCGCCGCGAGGTCGGCGTTCCGGATCGTGATGCCGTTCACGTTCACCCCGCGCAGCAGCGCGACCCACCTGGCCATGCCGGGACCGTAGCGCGCACGGCGGAGGTCGGGCCAGCCCCCCCCCGACCTGTCCACAAGAACAATTGCGCAAGAACTGTTGCACAACGGCTCTTGTGGACATATCGTCGAACCATGGACGTGCAGCGACTCGACGATGCAGCGCAGATGCGCGCGCTCTCCCACCCGACCCGGTTGCGGATCGTGGGGCTGCTGCGGACCGGCGGTCCGCAGACCGCCGCGATGCTCGGCGACCAGGTGGACGAGGCGCCCGGGACGATCAGCTACCACTGCAAGCGTCTCGCCGACGCCGGCTTCATCGAGCCCGCTCCCGAGCTCGGGACCGACCGGCGCGAGCGCTGGTGGCGGGCGGTGGCGCAGCACACGTCGTGGAACCTCGCGGACGGGTTCGACGACCCGGAGCGGATGGTCGCCGGCGTCGCGCTCGACCACGCCGTCGCACAGGCGTACGCCGACGAGTACCGCGCGTTCATCGATCACGTGCCGGCGCTCGGACGCGAGTGGGTCGCGGCCTCGCACAGCAGCGACCGGTCCCTCCGGCTGACGGTCGACGAGCTGCAGGCCCTCGGCAGCGAGCTGCAGGGTGTGCTCGACCGGTGGGAGGCACGGAGCGCCGAGCACGAGCCGGGCGACGGGTCCGAGCGCGTGACCGCGGTCGTCCAGAGCTACCGGTCGGCCCGACCGTGAACGCGCACCGGCGGTTGCGATCGCTGCTCGCGGTGCAGGTCGTGTCGCGGACGGGCAACGTCGCGACGACCATCGCGGTGCCGTTCGTCGTGCTGTCCCGCGGCGGGTCGGCGACGGACGTCGGCATCGCGGCCTTCGCCGCGACGGTCCCGATCGTCCTCGGCGGGGCGTTCGGCGGAGTGCTCGTCGAACGCTTCGGGGTCGTCCGGTCGAGCGTGGCGTCCGACCTGGTCAGCGCTGCGACGCTCGCCGCGATCCCGCTCCTGGCGTGGACCGTCGGGCTGCCGGCGTGGGCGCTGCTCGCGCTCGTGTTCCTCGGTGGCCTGTTCGACACCCCGGGGGAGTCCGGCCGGCGGGTGCTCCTGCCCGGGCTCGCGACCGCTGCGGGCATCCCGCTCGAACGCGCCGTCGGGCACTTCGAGGCGTCGGTCCGGTTCTCGGTGCTGCTCGGGGCACCCGCGGCGGGGCTGCTCATCGGTGCCGTCGGCCCGCTGCCCGCACTGGCCGTGACCGCCGCGGTCTTCGCAGCCGCGGCGCTGCTCGCTGCCGTCACGCTGCGGGGAGCGACAGTGCACCCGGAACCGGGCGCAGGATCCGCCGAGCCCTCTTCCGGGTACTGGCGGGACCTGGCCTCGGGTCTCCGCTTCTGCGCCCGGGACCCGCTCTTCCGGCTCGTGATCGCGCTCGTGCTGGTGACGAACCTGCTCGACGCGGCCCGCTCCACGGCGCTGCTCCCGCTGTACGCGGACCGACTGCTGGACGGCGCGCAGTCGCTCGGGTTGATCAGCGGGACGTACGGGGGTGCGGCCTTCCTCGGGTCGCTCCTGTTCGGGTACGTCGCGCACCGGGTGCCGCGTCGGATCACCTTCGTGGTGTGCTTCGTCCTGGCCGGTGGGCCGTCGCTCGTGGTGCCGGCGCTGGGGCTCGGACTGCCGTGGGTGCTGGGCGCCTGCGTGGTGTCGGGGCTCGCGGCCGGTGCGCTCAACCCGATCCTCGGGGCCGTGGAGCTCGAGCGCATCCCGTCGCACATGCGGGCCCGCGTGTTCGGACTCCTGTCGGCGGGATCGTGGGCTGGGATCCCGCTCGGTGGGCTGTTCGGCGGCATCGCTGCGGACGGCATCGGGGTGACGGCGACGTTCGGTGTCGTGGCGGTGGTCTACACGGTCGTGACGCTGTCGCCGCTGCTCGGCGGGTCCTGGCGGCTCATGGAGCGCCGTCCGGTCGTCACGGACGCACCGGCAGTGGGCTCCGCAGTGCCCACGACGGCGCGTTGAGGCCTTGTGTTCAGAACGCGTTCTGAATAGTCTCGGTCCATGACCCTCGTTGCTCCCCCTCGTCGCCGGCGCTCAGTCCAGTCGTCCGACCTGTCCCGCCACGCGAAGGACGTGTTCGCAGCGGCCGAGGTCGAGCCGCTCGAGGTGACTCGTCGTGACGGTAAGCCGCTCGTCCTCACGACCAAGGAGCGCTCCGACGACGACGATGCGGTGCTGGACATCGCTGCGCAGCTGATCGCCGCGATGACCGTCAACGTCGAGCTCCCGCTGCAGGACCGGCTGGCGATCCCCTACCCGTGGCTGAAGCTCCTCAGCGCCGGCGACCAGGTCCGCTTCGCGAAGGAGATCACCGAGATCGCTCGCGGATCCTTCTCGTTACGTCAACCGCGCACGCTCCTGCTGGAGATGCAGGCGTGGCGGAACTCCGCCGAGGCGATCGCCGCCGGCTGGGATCGTCCGGAACCGCAACTCCTCGACGAGCCGATCGCCGCCGAGCGTCCCTGACCGCCCCGTGGCACGTCGGACCACGGTGCCGCGACCGGTCCGCACCACGGAGTACTCGCTCGTGTTCCTGACCCGGGCGGCAGAATCGGGGTGGTGTGACCTCGTGGCGACCCAGCGCAACGCCGTGGCGGATGCCTGGGACCGTCTGACGAGCGACCCCCTCACCGAGGACCTGGCGTGCCACGCGCTCCGCGGTGAACTGGGGACGGTCGTGCACTCCGGGCGCGCATGGACTCGGCGACAGATCGAGCTCAAGCGTGGCGCCCGGATCTGGTTCACCGTGGACGAGGCGGAGCGGATGGTCGGTGTGATCGCCGTGCACACCCATCACCCGAACGCCACGAAGTGACGCACCCACGTCGGTCCCGCACTTGCTCGGAGCGACCCGAGCGACGCTCCGGTAGACGAGGAGCATGACGGACGAGCGCGACGACGACCAGGCAACCGACGGACAGGGACCGGACGACGCACACGTGGTGCCCGAGGGGGTGTCCGAGGCCACGGTCGAGGCCCTCGGCACGCTGTCGGCTGCGCTCGAGGTGCTCGAGCACGCACGGGGCCTGCTCTACGGGTTCCACAGGCTGACCGGGACCGCGGACCTCAACCTCGGCGAGGCCGTCGAGCAGCTCCGGAAGGCGGGGCACACCGAACTGGCCGAGCGGATCGACACCGAGCTCGTCGGCCGCAACGTCATCGACGGACGCTGGACGTTCCAGATCGTCGAGGACTACGACGACAACTACTACGCCCTCGCCAAGGAGCTCGAGCAGACCGCCCGCGACCAGCTCGTCGGCGGCAAGCGCCACCTGTACGAGGCGAGCATGAAGGAGGACCGGCGCACCGCGGGCCGACGACGCCACGAGGCCAAGCCGGCCGACCTGCGGGACTGAGCCCGGGCCTCCCGTCCGGACGCCCCCGGGCCGTGTGATGCACGAAAGCGACAGTCCTCGACGAACGGTTCGTCGAGGACTGTCGCTTTCGCGGAACGGAACGGAACGGGACGGGCCTGAACGGGACGGAGCGGGCCGGACCGACCCCAGCGCTAGCCGACGCCGAGCAGCGCCTCGAGCGGCCCGCGCGCGAAGTACAGCAGGAAGCCCGCGGCGACGACGTAGAGGAGCCACGAGACCTCACGGCCGCGGCCGGACAGCAGCTTGATGAGCACCCAGCTGATGAAGCCCGCGCCGATGCCGTTCGCGATCGAGTAGGTCAGCGGCATCACGACGATCGTCAGGAACGCCGGCAGCGCCGCCCCGAAGTCGCTCCACTCGATGTCCTTCACCTGCGCCACCATGAGCGCACCGACGACGACGAGGCCGGCTGCGGCGACCTCGAGCGGGACGACCTGGGTCAGCGGCGTGAGGAACATCGACGCCAGGAACAGCAGACCCGTCACGACCGACGCCATGCCGGTGCGGGCGCCCTCGCCGATGCCCGACGCCGAGTCGATGAACACCGTGTTCGACGACACCGAGGCGCCACCGCCGGCGATGGCGCCCGCGCCCTCGACGACGAGCGCCGACTTCAGGCGGGGGAAGGTGCCGTCGGGCTTCGCGACGCCGGCGGCCTTGGCGAGACCGGTCATCGTGCCCATCGCGTCGAAGAAGTTCGTGAAGACGAGCGTGAAGACGAGCATCGACGCGGCGACCGGGCCGATGCGGGTGAAGGCACCGAAGACGTCTGCGTGCCCGACGAGCGACAGGTCCGGCAGGGCGAAGAGGGCGTTCGGCAGGCCAGGCGCGTTGAGGTTCCACCCGGTGGGGGAGTCGACCGAGGTGGGGACCTTGAAGATCGCCTGCAGGATGATCGCGACGACCGTGGTGCCGACGATGCCGATGAGCAGCGCGCCCTTGACCCGGCGGGCCATCAGCGTGCCGATGACGACGAGGCCGATCAGGAACACGATCGTGGGCAGGGCCCCGACGGAGCCGTCCTCACCGAGCTGCAGCGGCGGCGAGGCGTTCTTCGTGGTGCGGACGAACCCCGAGTCGACCAGACCGATGAACGCGATGAACAGGCCGATGCCGACGGTGATCGCGGCCTTGAGCTGCGCGGGCACCGCCGTGAAGATCATCGTCCGGATGCCGGTCAGCGCCAGGATGACGATGACCACGCCGTTGATGACGACGAGGCCCATCGCCTCGGCCCAGGTGACCTGGTGCACGACGCTCACGGCGAGGAACGAGTTGATGCCGAGACCCGCTGCGATGCCGAACGGCAGGTTCGCGACGAGGCCCATCGCGATCGTCATCACACCGGCGACGAGGCCGGTCGCGGCGGCGACCTGGGCGTTCTGCAACCAGCCGCCGAGGACGTCCTGCGGGGCCTGGTCCTGGCTGAACCCACCGAGGATCAGCGGGTTGAGGATGACGATGTAGGCCATCGTCACGAAGGAGACGAGACCACCACGGATCTCACGGGGGATGCTCGACCCGCGTTGCGTGATCGAGAAGAAGCGGTCGAGGCCGGATGCGAAGCGGTTCCGGGGCGGGGTGTCGGTCTGCTGGGCGCTCACCGAACGAGTTTACAGAAGGCTGGGAGTCCGAGCGGCTCGCGTGTCGCTGCGCGGGCACCGGCCTGGAGGCGCGGATCACGGCGCCGGGGGACGGTACGGCCGACAGGTGGCCGCGTTCTCCGGCCAGTCCACGGTGTTGGATGAGTGCGTGAACGAACGTCTGGACCGCGCGCGGGTCGAAGCCGCCGTGCGTGAGCTCCTCCTCGCCGTCGGCGACGACCCCGACCGTCCCGAGCTCGAACGGACCCCGGCTCGTGTCGCGGACTCGTACGCCGAGTTCTTCGCCGGCATGGGGGTCGACGCCACCGCGATCGCCCGCTCCGGCGCCGTGCACTCCGAGGACGGCGAGCGCGGGCAGCTCGTGGTGGTCCGGGACGTGCGCTTCCGCTCGATGTGCGAGCACCACCTGCTGCCCTTCATCGGGGTCGCGCACCTCGCCTACGCTCCGGGGGAGCAGCTCATCGGCCTCGGGACCCTGTCCCGCGTGCTCGACGCCGTGGCCTCGCGGCCGCAGCTGCAGGAGCGGCTCGGCGAGCAGGTCGCCGCAGCCGTCGCCGAGGGACTCGACGCGGACGGCGTGCTCGTCGTGCTCGACGCCACGCACCAGTGCGTCACCGCGCGGGGCGAGCGGCAGTCCGGCTCGTCGACGGTGACCGTCGCGGCGACGGGCAGCCTGGCCGACGCGGCCGGACGGGCCGAGGCGATCGCCCTGATCGGCGCCGGTGCCGGTGCCGGCGCCGCCACGGGTGCCGGGACCGACCACGGGGCGGACGCATGACGATCGAGCAGCCGGCCATGAGCCTCCAGACCGGGACCTCCGCACCGGGCTGGGTGGTCCCCGACCTGCGCGACCCGGTCCGCACCATCGGGCGTCGCACCTTCGACTTCGACCGCCGCGTCGCGGTCATGGCGATCGTGAACCGCACCCCGGACTCGTTCCACGACAAGGGTGCGACCTTCGCCCTCGACCGTGCCGTCGAGGCGGCCGTCC
>CAJYIG010000007.1 GCA_913774725.1 uncultured Curtobacterium sp.
GCGGGAGGGGTGGGGGGGTGCCCGCGGCCCCCCCGCCTCCCGTCCGTCGTTGTGTCGCCGGGGTACGCACCCGGCCCGAGGACACAGCCACCGACCACTACAAGTGGCGTCATGACCTCTTCCTCCCGCACGCCCCTCGGTGTCACCCTCGTCGAGGGCGGCGCCAACGTCGCCCTCTTCTCCAGCACCGCCGAGCGCGTGGAGTTCTGCCGCTTCGACGAGGACGGCACCGAGCACCGCACCGAGCTCCGCAACCGCACCGGCTACACGTTCCACGACGTCGTGCCGGACGTGACCGTCGGCACCCGGTACGGCTTCCGCGTGCACGGCGCGTGGGACCCGGCCAACGGCCTCCGCCACAACCCCGCGAAGCTCCTGCTCGACCCCTACGCCACCGCCGTCGACGGCTCGTACGAGTGGGGCCAGGCGCTGTTCGGGCACGACATGGACAACCCCGAGCAGATCGACGAGACCGACTCGGCGAGCGCCATGCCGAAGTCCGTCGTCGCCGACCGCGAGTTCGACTGGGACGGCGACACGCTGCTCCACACCCCCTACCGCGACACCGTCGTCTACGAGGTGCACGTCAAGGGCTTCACGAAGCAGCACCCCGACGTGCCCGAGGAGATCCGCGGCACCTACGCGGGCCTGGCGCACCCGGCGGCGATCAAGCACCTGACCGACCTCGGTGTGACCGCCGTCGAGCTGCTGCCGACGCACCAGTTCGTGCAGGACTCGACCCTGGCCGACAAGGGCCTCCGCAACTACTGGGGCTACAACAGCATCGGCTTCTTCGCCCCGCACGACGAGTACTCGTCCTCGGGCACCGCCGGCCAGCAGGTCACCGAGTTCAAGGAGATGGTCAAGGCCCTGCACGCCGCGGGGCTCGAGGTCATCATGGACGTCGTCTACAACCACACCGCCGAGGGCAACCACATGGGCCCGACGCTGTCCTTCAAGGGCATCGACAACGCCTCGTACTACCGCCTGGTCGAGGGCGACGAGGGCAACTACTTCGACACCACGGGCACGGGCAACTCGCTCAACGTGTCGCACCCGTCGGCGCTCGGGCTCATCACCGACTCGCTGCGCTACTGGGTCGAGGAGATGCACGTCGACGGCTTCCGCTTCGACCTGGCGACGACGCTGACCCGCCAGGACGGAGAGGCCGAGAAGCACTCCGCGTTCCTCGACATCATCCACCAGGACCCGGTGCTCCGCGAGGTGAAGATGATCGCCGAGCCGTGGGACACCGCGGGCTACCAGGTCGGCGGCTTCCCGGCCGACTGGTCGGAGTGGAACGGCAAGTACCGCGACGACCTCCGTGCGTTCTGGCGCGGTGACGAGGGCACCCTCGGCGACGCCGTGCAGCGCACCCTCGGCTCCCCGGACGTGTACGAGGGCTCCCGCCGCTCGCCGCTCTGCTCGGTGAACTTCGTCACCGCGCACGACGGCTTCACCCTGGCCGATCTGACGATGTACGCCGAGAAGCACAACGAGGCCAACGGCGAGGACAACAACGACGGCGAGAGCAACAACACCTCGTTCAACGGCGGCATCGAGGGTCCGACCGACGACGGCGCGGTGAACGACTACCGCGACCGCCAGCGCCGGAACTTCCTCGGCACGCTGCTGCTCTCGGCGGGCATCCCGATGATCCTGGGCGGCGACGAGATCGCCCGCTCGCAGGGCGGCAACAACAACGCGTACTGCCAGGACGACGAGATCTCGTGGTTCGACTGGCAGGCCGCCGACCGTGACCTGCTCGCCTTCACCACGGCGGCGATCGCGTTCCGCAAGGAGCACGAGGCGCTCCGCCCGGAGTGGTACCGCACGGCCCCCGGCGACTCGGAGTCCACGGTGCAGGTGCTCCGCGCCGACGCGCAGGGCTTCGAGGACGGCGACTGGGCCGACGGCGGCAACCGCGCGGTGATCCTCGTGCTGCAGCGTGGGGACGACACCGTCGCGGTGCTGCTGAACGCGTCCGACACCACGGTGGAGTTCAGCCTGCCCGAGAAGCCGGGCGGCGGCAGCTGGTCGCTCGGGCTGTCGAGCGACCCGGACCAGGCCGTCGTGGGCGACGCAACGACGCTGCTCGTGCGCGACGCGTCCTTCACCGCGCTGGTCTAGCGGCGGCGGTCCGCAGGACGGGAGGCGCGGTGCCAGCTGGCACCGCGCCTCCCGTCCGTCACGGGTCCACGACGTGGACTGTACAGGACTTGTACATGTACACTCCTGTCCATGCCCGTCTCATCGAAGCGACGCCTCGTCGCCGACGCCCTCCGCGACGCGATCGCGACGGGCCGGTACCGCGCCGGCGATCGCCTGCCCGGTGAGCACGACCTCGCCGCCCGTTTCGCAGTGAGCCGCGGCACCGTCCGTGCCGCACTCGCCGACCTGGCCGACGACGAGTACATCGCGACCCACGGGGGCGTCGGGTCGGTCGTGACCTTCGACGGCGCCGCCCTGGACCCGCGCGGTGGCTGGGCGCGGTCGATCGCCGCCTCGGGCACCGAGGTGACCACACGCGTCCTGCGGCTCGACCGCGTGGACGACCCGCACCTCCAGGCCGAGGTGGACGCGGCGGACGCGACGTTCGTCGTGGTCGACCGCCTGCGCACCGTCGTGGGCGGACGCCCGGTGTCCCTCGAGCGGAGCGTCCTGCCCGCCGTCGGCCGCCTGGCCACCGCACCGACCGCCGGCCTGGTCGACGACTCGCTCACCGCTACCCTCGCCGAGGCGGGACTCGTGCCGACGAGCGCCGAGCAGTGGGTCGACGTCGTGCCCCTCGACGCCGAGGACGCACGACTGCTCGAGCGTGCCGAGGGGACCCCGTTCCTCCGGAGCCGACGTGACTCGCGCACGGCGCAGGGCACGTTCGTCGAGCGCGTCGACAGCCTCCTCGACCCGGACCGCTTCCGCCTGCACATGCGCTTCGGAACGGCACGATGACGACCCGACAGGACACCGTGAACGCCAGCACCCACGCCCTCGCCGCCCTGACCGGACTCGCGATCGGCGACGCCCTCGGCATGCCCACGCAGTCGATGTCCCTCGCGCAGATCCGCGCCGACCACGGCACGATCACCGGGTTCGTCGACGCCGGACCGCACCAGCGGATCGCCGCCGGCATGCCCGCGGGCACGATCACCGACGACACCGAGCAGGCGGTCATGGTCGCCGAGCTGCTCGTCGAGGGCGACGGACGCATCGATCCCTCCCGCTTCGCCGAGGCACTCATCGCGTGGGAACGCGCGATGGAGGCCAAGGGGTCGCTCGACCTGCTCGGACCGAGCACGAAGACCGCCGTGCAGCGGATCCTCGACGGGGTGCCGGCGTCCGAGGCCGGCTCGACGGGCACGACGAACGGTGCCGCGATGCGGATCGCCCCGGTCGGGATCGCCGTGCCCTCCGGTGACCTCGTCCGCCTGGTCGACGCCGTGCAGGACGCGTCACGCGTCACCCACGACACCGGGATCGGCATCGCCGGGGCGAGCGCGGTCGCCGCCGCGGTGAGCGCCGGCATCGATGGTGCCACGCGGACCGAGGCACTCGACGCCGCGGTCGCCGCCGCCACGATCGGTGCGGCGCGCGGCCACTGGGTCGCCGGTGGCGACATCGCGGCGAAGACCACCTGGGCGCGCGGCTTCCTGCCCACCGTCCCCACCGACGGCCGGATCGACGCCGTCGCGCAGGTGATCGGCACGAGCGTGGCCAGCCAGGAGTCCGTCGTCGCTGCGCTCGCGCTCGTCGCGCTCGACCTC
>CAJYIG010000008.1 GCA_913774725.1 uncultured Curtobacterium sp.
GGGCGCCGCTGGCGGGCCCGGGCGCGGGCTCGGGCTCGGGCGTGGGCTCGGGCTCGGGCGGCGACCCGTGCGACAGTGTCGACGTCGTACGACAGCGGTTCCGTCGCGGCACTCGCACCACACCGGCCCCGCGCGGCCCGCGCGACGATGTCGACGTCGTACGACATCGGTTCCGTCGCGCCACTCGCGCCACGGCCACAGCCCGCGCGGCGGCTCAGCGCGCGGCGACGCGCGCGTACGCCCCCGCGGCGATGTCCTCGAGCAGGGTCGGGCCGGTCGGCTCCCAGCCGAGGAGCTCCTGCGTCGCGGTCGACGACGCCGACATCTCCGCGCCGAAGAACCCGCCGATGAACCCGAAGTGCGTAGCGGCGTCCGCCGGGTCGACGCTCGTGACCGGCAGCCCGAGCGCGTCCCCGATCGCCGCGGCGATGTCCCGTGTGGGGATCCCCTGCTCGGCGACGGCGTGCAACCGGGAACCGGTCGGTGCCTGCTCGAGCCCGAGCCGCACCATCCTGGCGGCGTCCGTGACGTGCACGGCCGCCCAGCGGTTGCTGCCGTCGCCGACGAAGCCGGACACCCCGCGCTCGAGTGCGACCCCCACCAGGTACGCGATGAACCCGTGGTCCCCGACGCCGTGCGTGGTCGGGCTGAACCGCGCGGCGATCGAGCGGACCCCCGGGCCGACGAAGTCGAACGCCCGGTTCTCGCTGCCGCCGCGCGGGCTGTCGACGCCCGTGAACGGCGAGGGGTCGTGCTCCTCCGCCGGACGTCCCGGCGCCAGCGCGGCGACCCCCGAAGCCACGACGAACGGCCGGTCGGTGCCCACGAGCGCGGTCGCGAGGGTCTCGACGGCGGCACGCTCGGTGGCGTTCGTCGCCGCCTGGTCGGACCAGTCGTGCTTGTTCGCGAGGTGCAGGACACCCTCGGCGTCGGCCGCGCCCCGGGCGAGCACCGCGAGGTCGTCGAGGTCGCCGCGCAGGACGGTGACGCCCTTGGCCTCGAGCGCCGTCGCCGATGCGTCGGAGCGGGCGAGACCGGTGACGTCGTGTCCGGCGGCGAGCAGGTCGTCGACGGTGTGGGAGCCGATCCAGCCGGATGCCCCGGTGACGAAGACGTGCATGTGCGTTCCTTCCGCAGGGCCCACGACCCGATGTCATGGACTGACATCACCGTAGCACTCGATGTCAGCGACTGTCATCAGTAAGATCGTCCCATGGCGCGATGGCGATCCGGCACCCGGGAACGACTGCAGGCGACCGCGCTGCAGCTCTTCGCCGAGCGCGGCTACGACGAGACGACCGTCGCCGAGATCGCCGCGGCGGCCGAGGTCACCGAGCGCACCTTCTTCCGGCACTTCGCCGACAAGCGCGAGGTCCTGTTCGCCGGCCAGGACGACTTCTCCGGCATGTTCACCGGCCCGGTCGCCGACGCTCCCGACGGCACCCCGGCGTTCTCGCTCGTGCGTCGGTCGCTCGACGCAGCGTCGGCGTTCTTCCCCCGCGACCGGCGCGACTGGTCACGGGGACGGCAGCGGGTCATCGATGCCGTCCCGGCCCTGGGTGAGCGGGAACTCGGCAAGCTCGCGACCCTGAAGGTCCACCTGGGCGACGCACTGCGCGCACACGGGATCGACGAACCGGCGGCCACGATCGCCGCGGAGACGGCGGTCACGGTGTTCCACCTGTCCTTCGCACAGTGGATCGCCGACGGCGAGGACCGTGACTTCACCGCGATCGTGCACGAACGACTCGATGCCCTGACGCGGGTCGTGCACCCCGGTTCTTGAGCGTCCTCTTACCCGAGCAGGGCAAGCTCGTCGTCACCCGTTCGAACGATCCTCGCAGGGAGGAACCGTGGCGACGCACACCCTCGCGCCCGAGCACGCCCGGACGACCGACCAGAGCGCCCCGGTCGGCCGTCGGTCCGGTGCTGCCCCGACGGCGCCGCCGCCCCCGCTGACCCGCCGGGCTCCGGCCCTCGACGGGCTGCGCACGATCGCCATCGCCATGGTGATCCTCTACCACCTGCACGTGCCGCAGTTCGAGGGCGGCTTCGTCGGTGTCACGGTGTTCTTCGCCCTGTCCGGGTTCCTCATCACGACGCTGCTGCTCGGCGAGCACCGGAAGACCGGGCGCATCCGGCTCGGGAACTTCTGGCTGAAACGCCTGCTCCGGCTCTACCCGGCACTCGTCGCACTCGTGGTGGTCGGTCTGCTCCTCTGGACTTGGGTCGGCGACTACAAGGGTGCCTCGTTCGGTCCCGGCGAGGCGGCGTTCATCGCGCTGACCTACACGGGCAACCTGTTCCGCTCCTTCTGGGACACGACGCAGGGGGTCTTCGCGCACACGTGGTCCCTGTCGATGGAGGAGCAGTTCTACCTGGTCTGGCCGCCCGTCCTGGTGCTCCTCTTCCTGGTCCGCGCCCGCCGTCGGTGGCTGATCGCCGGACTCGGCACGGTCATCGTCGCGTGCTCGGTCGTCGCCGGCCTGGTCTACGCGAAGCCGAACGGCGGCGCGACCCCCGACGTCTACTTCTCGCCTGTCCTGGGGGTGGTCCCGCTGGCGACCGGCTGCCTGCTCGCCCTGCTGCTCGACGACGAGCGCATCCGCACCTGGGCTGCCGGCGTCGCCGGGCACGTCGCGACGTGGGCCGGCATCGTCCTGCTCGCCGGGGTCATGCTCTGGATCGGCGACGACTGGGCCCAGCACGCGTGGACCTTCAGCGTGGTGCTGCCGCTCACGGGTGTCGTCTCCGCGGTGCTCATCGGCGGGCTGGTGTCGGTGCGATCGCCGCTGTCGGTCGCGCTCGCCTGGACGCCCGTGTCGTGGTTCGGTCGTCGCGTGTCGTACGCGGCGTACCTGTGGCACCCGCTCGTCATCGCGCTCCTCGACCCCTTCGCCGTCGGGCCGTGGGGCAAGGTGCTCATGATCGCCGTCGCCGTCATCGTGGCGATCGGCGCCGCCTACGCCGTCGAGGTCCCCGTCGAGAAGGCGCAGAAGCGCTTCCGCGAGGCACGTCGCCTCGCCGCGGAGGACCGCGCCGAGCGCGCTCGCGTCACCACCTGACGACCGCAGTCGGCGTCCGGCGACGCGACCGACCGTCGGACGGGAGGCGCGCAGCACGGCCGCCACGCGCCTCCCGTCCGTCGGTGCCTGGGTGCGGGCGTCGTGACCGGTCCGTAGGCTCGCCCGGGTGACCTCGGAACGCGTCGACGTGCTGGTCGTCGGCGGCGGACCCGTCGGCCTGTTCGCCGCTGCGCTCCTCGAGCGGGCGGGCGTCACGGTCGCGGTCTGGGAACGACGCGGCAGCGACCCGACCGGCTCGCGGGCGATCGGGATCCACCCGCCGTCGCTCGACGCCTTCGCCGCGATCGGCCTCGACACCGTGGTCCTCGCCGAGGCGACGCTCGTCCGCACGGGCGTGGCCAGGAGCCGCGGTCGGGTGCTGGGCACGCTGTCGTTCGAGCGGGCGTCGCTGACGCACCCCTACGTCGCCACCCTCGACCAGCACCGGACCGAGAGCCTGCTGCGCGGCCGGCTCGCGCCCGGGGTGCTGCGGACGGGCACGACGGTGACCGGCCTGTCCCGCCTCGACGGGCGCGTCGTGGCGCACGGCGTCGGAGCCGACGGTTCCGCGGTCGTCGTCGAGGCGGCCTTCGTCGTCGGGGCGGACGGGGCACGGAGCGCGGTGCGCGACCTGCTCGGCATCGCGACCTCGGGGCGGGACTACCGCGACCGGTACGTGATGGGTGACTTCGCCGACCCGGAGCCCGGAGCGGCCCGGTCGTCGGCGCTGGTCGACGTCGGGCCGGACGGCGTCGTGGAGTCGTTCCCGCTCCCCGGTGATCGGCGGCGGTACGTCGCCCTCGTGCCCGAGGACGTCGCGCCCGCTGCCGCCGGCGGCGCCCCGGATCCGGGGACCGCGGCACGGCTGGCCGCGATCGTCGCGGAGCGGACGGGTGCCACGCCAGACCCCTCGACCTGCACGATGACGAGCGGGTTCCGCGTCCGTCGCCGTGCGGCCGCGCGGGTCGGCGTCGGCCGCGTGGTGCTCGTCGGCGACGCCGCCCACGAGATCAGCCCCATCGGCGGTCAGGGCATGAACCTCGGGTGGCTCGACGCCGCCGCGCTCGCACCGCTGCTTGCCGAGGCGGTCCGGTCGGGGACGTCCGGTCCGTGGCGGGAGTCCGCGAACGCGTACGCCGTCGGGCGGCAGGCCGCGGCGCGACGGGCTGCGCGACAGGCGGAGCTGAACATGGCCCTCGGGCGGCCGACCGGTGCGCTCGGGCCGCTGGGGTCGATGGGTTCGCTCGGGTCGTTCGGGCGCGAGGCGCTGCTCCGGACGGTGCTGGCGCTGCCCACGGCGCACGGTCTTGCGGGTGTCTACGCGATGCGGTGGGCCTGAGCGGGGCTGGTGTTCCTGCGGCTGCTGTTGCGGCCGGTGCCGGCGCCCGGGCTGTTGCCGACACTCGGGCTGTTGCCGGCGCTCGGGCTGTTCCCGGCGCTCGGGCTGCTGGTGCTCGTCAGGCGACGAGTCGTGCGCCGGCCACGCCGAGTTCGACGACGAGCACGAGCGACGACGCGATGACGAGGCGGAACAGCGCACGCGTGGGACGACCGGCGAACACGAGTCGGATCCCGACCGCCGCGAGCACGACCACCACGAGGGCACCGACGACCGCGAGCACGATCCCGGTGCTTCCGGCACTTCCCCCGCCGTTGCCGCCGGCGAGCTGGCCGCCGAGCACCAGCGCGGCCGCGACGACGAGCGACCCGAACGCCAGCGTCCCCGCTCCCCGGAGCCCCAGCCGGTGCGGGAACCCGCGGACCCCCGTGGCCTCGTCGTCGAGCAGGTCGGGCAGGACGTTCGTGCAGTGGATCGCGACACCGAAGACGGCGCCGGTCGCGATCGCCCACCACGCCGGCCACGCACCGGCCCCGCCGGCGGCGACCGACACGACGGGGAGCAGGCCGAACGCCACGACGAACGGCACGACGGACCAGACCGTGCGCTTCAGACCCGCGTCGTAGGCCCAGCCGGCCGCGACGAGGACGACGTGCGCGACCGCGGCGACGGGCCCGAGGGCGATCGACAGCAGCACAGCTATCGCGGCCGTCGCGAACGCCGCGGCCCGGACCGTGCCGACGGCGATGAGTCCGCGTGCGACGGGCTTGTCGCTGCGGCCGACGGCGCGGTCGCGGTCGGCGTCGATCCAGTCGTTGGCCAGGCCGATCGACAGCTGCCCGGCCACGACGGCGAGCGCCACGAGCACGACGGGCCACCAGGGGTGCCCGACGGCGGCGGCGATCACCGCGGCGAGGACCGTCACCGTGACGGTCGGACCGGGGTGCGAGGACGCGAACAGCAGGCGGACGGTCGAGGGCCTGCGGGTGTCGCTCACACCGGCGAGCGTACGGACCGGCGGCTGCACGGGCGCGACGACCGCCAGCGGCCCGCGCCGCGTCGGGGTGTCGACGCGGCGCGGGTCGGGGCGCGAGGTGATCAGGCCGCGGGGATCAGGCCGTTCGGATTGAGCACGTACTTCGTCGCGGCGCCCTTGTCGAAC
>CAJYIG010000009.1 GCA_913774725.1 uncultured Curtobacterium sp.
CGACGGCACCGCGGTCCGGACGGACACCGCGGCTGAGGTCCCGCTCCTGCGGCGCGACGCCGTCGCGGCGGACGCCACCGCGGCGATCGTGCCCGGAGCGGGGACCGTCCCCCTCGCCGGGTACGAGGTGCGCCTCGGGCTCGTGCTCCGCAACACCGGGAACACCACCCTGCACGACCCCACCGCGCTCGCCGACGACCGCCCGGACCTCGACGTCGACTGCCCGACCGGGGACCTCGCGCCCGGGGCGACCGTGACCTGCACGGTCGGGTCGCACCACCTCTCCCAGGCCGACGTCGATGCCGGGCGCCTCGACGTCGCCTTCACGGCGCGAGGTACCGGCCCGGACGGGCAGAGCGCCGAGACTCACGCGGTGACGGGCGTGGACGTCGAACGGCTGCCGGTGCTCGGCGCGACGCTCACGGCGCACCTGGCGACCGTCGATGCTGGTGACTCCGTTGGTTCCGTGGCGGCCGGTACCGACGACCGGCTGGCGCGTCCCGGAGACCACGTCGAGGTCGCCGTCGAGATCCGGAACGCGGGCAACGTCACGCTGCACGACCTGGCGGCCGAGCTCGTCGAGTCGGTCGACGCGCCGGTGACGTGTCCCATCGCGACGCTGGCGCCGGGTGGGACGGTCTCGTGCACGGTGCCCGACCACGAGCTGACGCAGGACGACGTCGAACGCGGGGTCGTCCCGTTCGTGCTCACCGCGTCGGCGACCGACCCGACCGGAGTCGCCGTCGACGCGCGTGACGACGTCCGGGTCGGCCTCCGTGCCGGGAACGTCCTCGACCTCCGCACGACCGTGGTCGAACGTGCCCGCGATGGCGCGGTGCGACCGGTCACCGGGCCCGTCCACCAGGGCGACCGGATCGCGGTCCACGGGTCGGTGCGACACACCGGCAACCTCGTCGTGCACGGGCTCCGGGGCGCTGACGCGGACGCGCTGGACTGCGCGGACCGGACGCTCCAGCCGGGCGGTGCGACGACGTGCGACGGGGCGTTCCACATCGTGACGGCAGCGGACGTCCGCGCCGGCGTGGTGCGGTTCACCACCGAGGTCGAGGGGCGCGTGAGCCGCGCGGACGGCGGATCCGAGCACGTCGGTGGCGGCTCGGGCACCACGCAGACGGGGGCCGTCACGGCGGACCACCGCACCGGCCGGTCGACCCCGGCGGAGGATGCCTGGCCGGTGACGGTCGCGTCCCCCGTCCGACACGACGAGGTCCGGGTCGAGGCCCCAGCGGCTGCCGGGGCGGCGGGCATCCCGGCAGCGCTGGCCTTCACCGGCACCACGGCCGTCGCCGGCGGGCTCGTCGGAGCGCTCGGCCTGGTGCTGCTCGGGACGGCCCTCGTCGTCGTGCGACGTCGGGCGGACCGGACGGAACCGTCTGCGCAGGGTGTCACCGGGGACGGCGGCGCGGGCCACGGCGAGGAGTAGCCGAGGCGACGGACCCGGGCCGGCAGCGACCCGGGTCCGCGCCCGCCCCGGGCCGGCAACCGCTCAGGCCAGTGCGGCCGTGATGTACGCCAGCAGCGCCGCCCCGTAGGTCTCGGCGGCGTCCGCGCCGGTGAACTCCCGCTGCTCGCCGCCGATCGTCGCGGTGACGGTGTACCCCGCCGCGAGCGACACGAACGCCGGCCCGAGCAGCTCGCGCAGCTGGTCCTCGCGCGGGAGCCAGAGGGCCTCGGTCGCGGACACCGAGTCGAGCGCCCACTCCGTCGTGCCGTTGAACCCGAGCACGGTGCCGGACGGGTAGTCGTGCCGTTCGACCGTCATCTCGGACACCGTGTACACGTCGTCGTCGACGCCTGGCTTGTCGATGACGAACCGGTCCCCGGTCGCGGGGTGCCATCGGAGTCCGGCGTCGCGGAGGGCTGTGGCGGTGTCGACGGTGATCACGTCTCCACCCTGCCATGCGCCACCGCCGAGCGCGGATCCGCCGCCGGGCGGAGGCGCGTGGCAAGGTCCGCGTACTAGCATCGCCGAGCACCCCGCGCACGGCGAGCGATCGTCCGCGCGCGCGGACGCGTCGATGCCGAGCAACCGGTGCCGCGCCTCCAGGCCGTCCGCGGCCACGGGCACGACCGCGAGCCGGCGTCCGGACGCCGGTCCCCGCCGACGCCCGCGCCGCTCGTCCGCACCGAACCCGTCCGCCCAGCAAAGGACCCGCATGACCCTCGAGCGCGAGGAACTCCGCGACGACTGGACCGTGGCGATCGCGGGCGACGAGCCGCCGGTCGGCGCGCCGGACGGCATCGCGGGACGCACCATCCGGGCGACCGTCCCCGGACAGGTGCACACGGACCTCGAGCGCGAGGGGATCGTCGCCGACCCGCGGTACGACCGCAACGAGGCCGCCGCCGCGTGGGTCGGCCGGGCCGACTGGTCGTACCGCCGCACCGTCGACGTCGCCCCGCGGGGCTTCGAGCGCGTCGACCTGGTGTGCGAGGGGCTCGACACGGTCACCGAGCTCAGCCTGGACGGCGTCGTCGTCGGCACCACGCGGAACATGCACCGCCGCTACCGCTTCGACCTCAACGACGTGCCCGGGACGTCCGGCGAGCGCGACCTCGAGCTGCTGTTCGAGTCGCCGTACCGCGAGGCCGGCCGGGTCGCCGCCCGCGCCGGGTCGATGCCCGGACCGTACGACGAGCCGTTCCCCTACGTGCGCAAGATGGCGTCGAACTTCGGCTGGGACTGGGGGCTGACGGCGGTCACGAGCGGGCCGTGGCGCCCGGTCGCGATCGAGCGGTGGTCCACCGCACGGCTCGCCGAGGTCCGACCGCTCGTCGACGTCGAGGCCGGCGAGGGCGTGCTCGACGCACACATCACGGTCGAGCGATCGGGCATGAACGACCTCGACCAGGACGGCGAGGACGACGACCTCGTGCTCGTCGTGACGGTCAGCGGGCCGACCGTCGACGGTGGCACGACCCGGCAGCGCTCCCGGGCGCAGCTCACCCCGCAGAGCGACGAGACGGTCGTCACGGTGCGGGTACCCGACGTCCGCCGCTGGTGGCCGCGCGGGTACGGGGAGCAGGTGCAGTACGACGTCACGGTCGAGCTGCAGACGGTCGACGGCGAGGTGCTCGACCGCCGCGCGAGCCGCACCGGCTTCCGCTCGACCCGCATCGACACGGCCGAGGACGAGATCGGCAAGCCGTTCACGATCGTGGTGAACGGCACCGTCATCGACGTCCGCGGGGTGAACTGGATCCCGGACGACGTCATCGTGTCCCGTGTGGACCGTGCCCGCATCGAGGACCGGCTGCGCGCCGCTGCCGACCTGCACGTGAACCTCGTGCGCGTCTGGGGCGGCGGCGTGTACGAGTCGCACGACTTCTACGACGTGTGCGACGAACTCGGTCTGCTCGTCTGGCAGGACTTCCCGTTCGCGTGCTCCGCCTACCCCGAGGTCGAGCCGATCCGCAGCGAGGTCATCGCCGAGGCCCGGGACAACGTCGCCCGCCTCGCCGGACACCCGTCGCTCGTCGTGTGGAACGGCAACAACGAGAACATCTGGCTGCACGACGCCGACGGCTGGGCCGAGGAGCTCGGTGACCGCGGCTGGGGCCTCGACTACTACCTCGACCTGCTGCCGACGATCGTCGACGCGGTCGACCCGTCGCGCTTCTACACGGTCGCCTCGCCGTGGTCGGGGTCGGAGAGCCTGCCGGCGAACCACGTCGACCACGAGACGCACCACTCGTGGGACGTCTGGAACCGGCTGTCCGACGACCACTACCGCGACTCCGTGCCGCGGTTCGTCTCCGAGTTCGGGTGGCAGGCCCCGCCTGCCTGGCGCACGTTGCGCGAGGCGGTGGCCGACGAGCCGATGCGCGTCGACTCGCCCGGTGTCGTCCACCACCAGAAGGCCGACGACGGCATGGGGAAGCTCGCGCGCGGCATCGCGCCGCGCTTCGGTGCCGTGGACCCGGAGGACCTCGACCGCTGGCACTGGCTGACGCAGCTGCAGCAGACCCGTGCGATCGCGACCGGCGTCGAGCACTGGCGCACGCACTGGCCGCGGAACACCGGGGTCGTGGTCTGGCAGCTCAACGACCTGTGGCCGGTGTCCTCGTGGTCCGCGATCGACTCCGCGGGTCGGTTGAAGCCGCTCGCGCACGAGCTGCGCCGGTTGTACGACGACGTGCTGCTGACGATCCGTCCGGTCGCCACCCGCGGGTCGGCCGCCGGTCCGGAAGCGGACGAGGACCGGCCGGGAGGCACGGATCACCTCGACCGTCCGGCCCACGACGGCGAGACGGCGGGGTCCTCCGAGCTGGCCGACACGCTCTCGCTCGGCGTCTCGCCGGGTGCCTTCGGTCACGCCCCGATCGAGGTGGCCGTCCGGTCGTCGCGCGCCGGCCTGGACAGCGTCGTGCGGGTGCGCCGCATCGCACTGTCGGGAGCGATCCTCGCCGAGGCCACGCTGCCCGTGCAGCTGGGGCCCTCCGGCGTGGCCGTCGTGGCGCTGCCGGAAGCCGTGGGCGTGGTCGACGACCCGACGAACGAGCTGGTCGTCGCCGACATGGACTGGCGCCGTGCGGTGTGGACGCCGTCGCCCGATCGCGCGATGCGCTGGCAGCCGGCGCGGTACCGGACGTCGGTGACGCCGGCACCCAACGGGGACGGCCACGACCTGGTCGTCGAGGCGGACTCCCTCGTGCGCGACCTGCTGTTCCAGCCGGACCGCCTCGCGCCGACGGGCACCGTGGACCGCGGCTTCATGACCCTGCTGCCCGGCGAGCGGGTGCGGTACCGACTGCGGGGACTCAGCGCGACCGAGGCCGCCCGGATCGACCGCGAGCCGGTGGCCTGGAGCCTGGACCGGGTGCTCCGCACCAACATGTGACATACTGGTCGTGCTGCATGCACAGCGCGGCCGTGCCTTGACCCTCGGTCGGACCGGCGCACCCCCGGAACGCAGCGGCTTCCGGGGGTGCTGCCTGTGCGTCCGGTGTCGGTCCGGCCCCCGGCCTGTGCTTCGTCGTCGGGGCGGGTTACGATTGCGGGACGACGGACTTCCGCCGCTCGCATCGACGACGATCCGAGGACGGCGCCCAGACCCAGCAACCTAGGAGTCAACATGTGGCAAGGCCTCGGCGGGGTTCACCTGCTGATCATCCTCGGGATCATCATCCTGCTGTTCGGTGCGACCAAGCTCCCGGCGCTCGCCAAGGGCCTCGGGCAGTCGATCAACATCTTCAAGAAGGAGATGGGCGACGACAAGAAGGCGGCGAAGGACGGCACGGTGCAGGACGCCGCACAGCCCGGGTCGGCCCAGTACACGGCGCCGCAGGGTGACACCG
>CAJYIG010000010.1 GCA_913774725.1 uncultured Curtobacterium sp.
TCCACGACCGCGTGGACTGCGACGTCGACTTCGAGGACCCCGCCGCGCTCTGGAGCGCCGCGGTGCTCGACCGACTCGCCGCAGCGGCCGGTGGCCAGCCGGCCGCGTCCGGCCCCGCCGCCGGGGCGCCCCCCTCGTCCGCCGCAGCCGGCGGTGCCGTGTCGGGTCGCGCCTCCCGGCCGGGCTCGCAGTGGACCAAGCGCACCCCGTACCGCGCGCCGCTCGTCGTCAACCGGCTGCTCTCCGCTCCGCGCAGCGCGAAGGAGATCCGGCACTTCGAGTTCGACCTCGGGGACTCGGGCATCGAGTACGCGGCCGGTGACGCGCTGGCGGTGGTCCCGCACAACGACCCCGCGCTGGTCGAGCAGCTGCTCACGCACCTCGGCGCAGACGGGGCGGCGGACGTCGACGGGCGACCGCTCGCCGAGGTCCTCCGCACCGACCGGGAGATCCGGACGCCGTCGAAGGACCTCGTGGCCGACCTGGTGCAGCGGGCACCGGCGTCGGAGCTCGCGGCCGTCGTGTCGCACGGTGACAAGCACGAGCTCGACCGGTGGCTGTGGGGCCGTGACGTCCTCGACCTGCTCCGCGACGCCGGCAGTGCCGCGCCGACTTTCGAGGAACTGCTCCCGACCCTGCGCAGCCTGCAGGCGCGGCAGTACTCGATCTCGTCGAGTCCGCTCGCGCACCCGGGCCGCGTCCACCTCACCGTCGCGTCCGTCCGCTACGGCGACGCGCACCGGACGCACGCCGGCGTTGCCTCGACGTACCTGGCGGACCGGGTGCAGGCCGACGGCGAGGTGGGTGTGTACCTGCAGCCGAACGCCGCGTTCGGGGTGCCCACCGACGGCGACGCCCCGATGGTCATGATCGGCCCGGGCACCGGCATCGCCCCGTTCCGCGGGTTCCTGCACGAGCGGGCCGCCGCGGGGACGACCGGGCGCAACTGGCTGTTCTTCGGCGACCAGCACCGCGACACCGACTTCGTGTACGAGGACGAGCTGACGGAGCTGCAGGAGCGTGGTGTGCTCGACCGGCTGGACCTGGCGTTCTCGCGCGACCAGGCTGAGAAGGTCTACGTGCAGACACGGATGCGGGAGCAGGCGGCGGAGCTGTACCGGTGGCTCGAGGACGGCGCACACGTGTACGTCTGCGGGGACGCGTCGCGGATGGCGAAGGACGTCGAGCAGGCATTGCTGGAGGTCATCCGGACCGGGCGGGGCCGCGACGAGGACGACGCGCACGCGTACCTGGCGGACCTGCGGCGCGCGAAGCGGTACGTGCGCGACGTGTACTGAGCCGCGGAAGAGGCGCTTCCGCTCGTGGGAGGCGCTTCCGCTCGTGGGAGGCACTTCCGCTCGTGGGATGCACTTCCGCTCATGGGATGCCGTTCCTTCTGACACCCGACGGGCGGATCGGCATCCCAGGTCGCGTGCGATGGGTTCGCTCGCGCACGCAGGAGCGCGCGACGACGGACGGGAGGCGCGGTGCCAGCCGGCACCGCGCCTCCCGTCCGTCGCGGGTCGCGTCAGTCCTGCGCGGTCGCCTCGTAGTGCCGCGCACCACCGCGCACGCCCGCGAAGCGGTACGGCGCAGCCGTGACGCGGGGACGTTCGACGTCCTCGCTCGTGGCGGCGCCGGCGGCGTGCAGCTCGCGGTACGCATCCACCGTCAGCGGGACGCGTGCCTCGAGCAGGTCGCGGACGCGGCCCTGCCGACGGTGTTGCTGGTGGTCGGGTCGGACGATGCCGGTGATCAGCTCGCCGACGCTGCCCGAGCCGTAGCTGAACAGGGCGATCCGCTCCCCGGCCAGGTCGTCGTCGAGGTCGAGCAGCGCTGCGAGCCCGACCCAGAGCGAGGCCGTGTAGGTGTTGCCGGTCTGCTTGTTGTAGGTGAAGCCGAGCGCGAGCTCGGACTCGTCGAAGGGCACACCGACGTGCTGCGTGAGCTTCCGGTGCGCCTTGAGCGCCATCTTCGTGAACGGCTGGTGGTGCACGAACCGCGCGATGTCCCCGTAGGCCGGGCCGCCCTGCGACGCCAGGTCGTCCCACGCCCCGACGAACGCGTCGACGTAGGCGCTGACCGACAGCCGGCCGTCGACGAGCGCGGTCGAGCGGTCATTCGGTCGCCAGAAGTCGTCGACGTCGGCGGTGAAGACGCCGGCGGCGGGCTCGATCTCGATCAGGTCGGGGTCCGCGGACACCAGGATCGCGGCGGCCCCTGCACCCTGCGTGGGCTCGGCGGCGGTGTCGACGTCGTAGCGCGCGACGTCGGCGGCGATGACGAGGACGCGCTCGTGGGGTGCCCGCGCGATGATGCCGAGGGCGAGCTGCACCGCGGCGGTCCCGCCGTAGCACGCCTGCTTCAGCTCGACGACCCGGACGTTCTGCGGCAGGCCGAGCAGCCCGTGCACGAAGACCCCGGCGGCCTTGGACTGGTCGACGCCGGACTCGGTGGCGAACAGCACCGTGCGGATGCCCTCGACGCCGTGGCGGTCGATGACCTCCTTCGCGGCGGCGGCGCCCATCGTGACGATGTCCTCGTCGGGAGCGGGCACGCTGAAGGCGTCCTGACCGATGCCGACGTGGTACTTCGCCGGGTCGACACCGAGCCGTTCGGCCAGGTCGTCGAGCTCGAGCACGTGGTGCCCGGTCGCGATGGCGAGGTCGTGGATGCCGACGCGCAGGGTCTGCTGCGGTGCGGGCTGCTGCTGCTGCTGCTGGGCGGTCATGCTGCACCTCCTGCGGGCTTCGAGCCGCGACGTTCCATGGCGACGTGCGCCGCCATCAGCTCCCCCGGGTTGGTCTGCGCGGCGAGCAGCGACAGCTCACCGCAGAGCACGGTCGCGGCGCACAGGGCGGCCAGGCGGCGGGCGTTCGCGCCGGGCTCGCGGTCCTCGCGGCAGCCGAGGCGCACGAGGGCGTCCTCGACGACGGGCAGGTCCCCGCCCTTGCTGTTGCCGACCGTGCCGACGATCAGGTGCGGCAGCGCGGTGGAGAAGTAGAGGTCGTCACCGCGGGCCTCGGCGTACGTGATGCCCTGGGAGCCCTCGACGACGTTCGCGGCGTCCTGCCCGGTGGCCAGGTAGAAGCCGAGGAGCAGGTTCGCGTAGTGCGCGTTCGCGGAGCGCAGTGCTCCGGCGATCGTGGAGCCGACCAGGTTCTTCGCGACGTTGAGCTCGGCGATGCGCTCGGCACTCGACCGCAGCCGCTTCTCGACGATCTCGCCCGGGATCACGATCTCGGCGATGGTGTTCCGGCCGCGTCCGCGGATGCCGTTCACCGCGGTGGCCTTCTTGTCCGTGCAGAAGTTGCCGGAGACGCTGACGTACCGCAGGCCCGGCTCCCAGCCGAGGATCGCGGGCAGCAGCTTGTCCGCCGCCTGCGTGACCATGTTGTGGCCGGAGGCGTCGCCCGTGGTGAACGCGAAGCGCAGGAACAGCAGGTCGCCGACGATCTCGGGGTGCACCTCGATGAGCTTGGCGAACCGGCTCTGCCCGGCGACGATCTGCTCGAGCTCGCCCTGGCGCGCCAGGATCCGGCCGGCGGCGATGTGCGCGGCCGCCGCACTGTCGGCCTTCACGACGACCGATCGGGTCATCCGCTCGTCGACGACGGTCGCGACGATGCCGCCCTCGACCATGCGCGAGACGCGGGCCCCGCGACCGACGGACGGCCAGAGCGGCGACTCGTAGGTGGCGAGGGGCACCTCGTGCTCGCCCTCGACGGCGTTGCCGCTCACGCGGATCGGCCCCACCCACTTCGTGGGGATCGGGGTCAGCAGGTCGGTCATTCGACGCTCCCTTCGGGCGCTTGCACCGCGACGCTGAGGTGTCTGATGTCGTGCGCCTCCCAGGCGCGGTGGATGCCGGCGAGGTCGGTCTCCGCCGGGACGAGTGCGATGCCGCAGTCGCCGCCGCCGGCGCCGGACGGCTTCGCCGCCCCGCCGGCCGACTCGACGACGTCGCACAGGGTCGCCAGGCGCTCGGTCTCGATCTGCGAGCCCACGGAGGCACCGAGGCGCTGCAGGAGCGTCCGGGCTCGGCGCAGCGCGTCGAGCGTCATCGACGCATCGCCGGTCTGGAGGCCCGTGGTCAGGTCGTCGACGCAGGCGCGGCTGTCGTCGAGGAACGCCTGGTAGCCGCCGTTGCGGTGCTTCCGGACCACGCTGACGAGCTTCGTCGTCGACGCCGGCGAGCCCGTCCAGCCGACCAGCAGCTCCAGGTCCTTCGGCGCCGGGAGCCGCTGCACGTCGAAGCCCGTCCAGGCCTCGGTGTCGTCGAGGATCGCGGTCACGGCGCGGCTGTCGAGCATCGCCACGAGGCGCTCACGGTCCGGCGCGCTGTAGCGGAGCCAGCCGCCGAAGGTGCTCGCGGCGAGGTCCCCGCCGGATGCGCGCGGGTTGACCCGGACGGTGGCGAGCAGGGCGACGCGGAAGCGGTCCCGCTGCGAGAGTCCGATGCCGTAGAAGCGGTCGAGCGCGCCGACGGTCGCGACGGTCACCGCGGCCGAGGACCCGAGCCCGAACTTCCGTCCGCTGGCGTCGTCGAGCTGGCTCTCGATGCGCAGGTCGTGGAACCGGGGGGCGATCCCGCGCTCGGCGCGGAGCTTCTCGACCAGGTCGATCGTCGCCATCACGTAGTCGTAGGGGTGGTGCTCGCGGTCGAGCGCCAGGCCGTCCTCGTCCCGGGTCCAGGTCAGCGGCAGGTGCCCGTACTCCTCGGAGTGCACGCTCCCGGAGCCGTGGCCCTCGCTCACCCGGGCGGTGATGGCGCGGTCGAGGGCGATGAGCACGGACGGCTGCCCGGGCTCGACGACGGCGTACTCACCCGCGACGAACAGCTTGCCGTGGGCGCGGAACTCGATCACTCGGCGGACTCCTCCGGTCGGACGACACCCACTCCGGGTGCACCCGTTCCTTCGGAGCGGACGACCCGCGCGCCTGGTCCGGTGCCCGACTCGATGACGTCTCCCAGGCCGGCGAGGGCGGTCGCGACGGCGCCCCGGTCCTCGGGCCTCGTGAGCACGACGACGTTCGGTCCGGCGTCGGCCGTGGCGTACGCCTCGGTGCCCGCGGTGCGCAGCTCGGCGACGGCGTCGAACACGGCGACGCTGCGGGCGTTCAGGTACCGGATCGGCGGGAAGGCGCCCTCGATCGTGGCGTGCATGCGGAGGGCGTTGCTCTCGGTGAGCTCGCCGATGCGGGTGAAGTCGCCGGCGGCGCAGGCGTCGAGCATCTCGCCCACGGTCTCGGTCGTCGAGGTGACCCAGGCCGGGTAGAACGGCGAGGTCGCGATCGTGCGGCCCATCGCCTCGCGGGAACCGATCGCCTTCTCACCGGCCGAGATCGTCACGACGACCATGGCCATCGGCGGGGCGGGGACGCGCTCGGCGTAGGAGCCCTGGTCGTCACCCGCGTGCCACACCGCGACACCGCCGGGGATCGACCGGGTCGCCGACCCGGACCCGCGCCGGGCGAGCCGGGACAGGTCGCGCTCGGACAGGTCGAGCCCGTACGCCGCCGCGGCCGCGGTCGCGAGCGCCGCGAACCCGGACGCGCTCGACGCGAGCCCCGCGCCGGTCGGCACGGTGTTCTCGGAGACGACGGCGGCACGGTCGGCGGAACCGGCGAGGTCGCGCACGAGGTCGAGGAACTGCTGCACGCGGAGCAGGGCACCCTCGGGCGCAGCCCCGCCGTTGAGCACGAGCGAGTCGGTCCCCGCCGCCCCGTCGAGCGTGACGGTCGTCGTGGTCGGGAACACGTCGAGGCCCATCGACACGCTGCCGGTCGCGGGCAGGGCGAGCTGCGCGTCGGCCTTGCCCCAGTACTTCACGAGCGCGATGTTGGGGTGCGCGACGGCGGTGGCGGTCATCAAGCGCGGGCTCCGATCGTGGTGGTCCAGGTCTCCGTCGCGCCCGCGGCACGGAGTGCGGCGGACACGCGGTCGGCGTGCTCCCCGTCCGCGACGAGCGCGAGGACGCATCCGCCGCGCCCACCGCCGGTGAGCTTCGCGCCGAGGGCGTCCGCACGGCGTGCGGCGTCGACGAGCCGGTCGAGGTCCGCGCTCGACACGTCGAGTTCGGTGAGCAGTTCGTGCGCGGCGTCCATCGTGGCACCGAGGGCCTGGGCATCGCCATCCTCGAGCGTCCCCCGTGCGCGTCGCGCGAGGGCGCCGATCGCCGCGACGACGGTGTCGACCGAGGCGGGGTCGGCGTCGTGGCGCTCGCGGACGGCCGCGACGGCCGCGCGCGTGTGGCCGGGGACGCCGGTGTCCGCGACGACGAAGGTGAACGCCGCGCCGAGCGGGACGGGCTCGACGACGCCGCCCTCGAACCAGACGGGGACCTCGGCGACGACCCCCCGGGCGTCGAGCCCGGACGGCCGGCCGTGCGCGACGCGCTCGCACTCCTGCACGAGCTCGTGGTGCTCCTCGGGGTCGAGGGTCCGACCGAAGACGTCGGCCACGGCGGCGGTGACCGCGGCGGCCACCGCGGCGCTCGACCCCTTGCCGCGGGCGGTCGGCACGGCGCTGTCGACCCGGACGTGCACGTGCTGCCCCTCGGCGCCGAGGTGGCGGAGCGTCGCGGTCACGGCGGTCACGGTCGGCAGGACCGCCGCGGGGGCGGTGTCGAGCGGCCCGGTGTGCACGGTGGACTCGAGACGGCTGCCGGCGTCGGGCGACACCGGGGTCACGGTCGCGGTGACGCGGACGTCGAGCACGGGGAGCACCAGGGCGGGTACGCCGTACACCACGGCGTGCTCGCCGATCAGGATCGTCTTGCCGTGGGACGACGCGGTGCCGGTGCGGAGGGGGTTCCCTGCGCTCGGGGTCGCGGTGCTGTCGGTGTCGTGGTGGGTCATCGTGGGCTCAGGTCAGCCTAACCGGCCGGACAGGTCGCCGTCCGGTTGCAGGCTGCGAACAACCTGGTTGTGCACAACCGAGTTGCGTGCCAGACTGGCGGCATGCCGGTGACCGACGAGATGGTGTGCTTCTCGCTGTACGCGGCGTCCCGGGCCACGACCCAGGCGTACCGCGCGCTGCTCGAACCCTGGGGCCTCACCTACCCCCAGTACCTCGTCCTCGTGACCCTGTGGATCGAGGGCGACCAGACCGTGTCCACGCTCGGCGACCACCTGCAGCTCGACTCGGGCACGCTCTCACCGCTCCTGCGCCGCATGGAGCAGGCCGACCTGGTCCGTCGCGAGCGCCGCAGCACCGACGAACGCGTCGTCACGGTCACGCTCGGCGACCGCGGGCGCTCGATCCGCCCGGAGCTCGCCCACGTCCCGGCCCGCATCGCCGCCGGGATGGGCCTGTCCGACGAGCACGCCGCGCTCGAGCTCATCAGCACGCTGCAGCGCCTCACGGCCACCATGCACGCCGCCGCCGCGGACCCCGCGGTCGCGGCCGACTGACCCCACGAAGGAAGGAAGGACCCCCATGGACGTCCTCTACACCGCCGAGGCCCTCGCCACGGGCGAAGGCCGCAACGGCCACGTCGCCACCAGCGACGGTCGCGTCGAGCACGACCTCGCCATCCCGAAGGAGATGGGAGGCTCCGGCAACGGCGCGAACCCCGAGCAGCTCTTCGCTGCCGGCTACGCCGCGTGCTTCCACTCCGCGCTGCAGGGCGTCGCCCGCGCGCAGAAGGTGAAGATCACCGACTCGACCGTCGGCGGCCGCGTCTCGATCGGCCCGAACGGCCAGGGCGGGTACCAGCTCGCCGTCATGCTCGAGGTCGTCATCCCGGACGTCGAGCACGACGTCGCCCAGGCCCTCGCGGACGCCGCGCACCAGGTCTGCCCGTACTCGAACGCCACCCGCGGCAACATCGACGTCACCATCGTCGTCTCGGAGGACTGACCCATGACCGACACCACCCCCACCACCATGCGCGCCGTCGTCCACGAGACCTTCGGTGAGCCCGCCGACGTCCTGACCGTCGCCGAGCGACCCGTCCCGCAGCCCGGCCCCGGCCAGGTGCTCGTCCGGACCGTCCTCTCCCCGATCCACAACCACGACCTGTGGACGATCCGCGGCACCTACGGCTTCAAGCCCGAACTCCCCGCCGCGAGCGGCACCGAGGCGCTCGGCGTCGTCGAGGCCCTCGGCGAGGGCGTCGACCGCCTGCAGGTCGGTCAGCGCGTCGCCGGCGGCACCTTCGGCGTCTGGGCCGAGTACTACGTCGCCGACGCCGCCGGGCTCGTCCCCGTGCCGGACGCCATGCCCGACGAGTCCGCCGCACAGCTCGTGTCGATGCCGTTCAGCGCGATCAGCCTGCTGCACTCGCTCGACCTGCACGAGGGCGACTGGATCATCCAGAACGCCGCGAACGGCGCCGTCGGCCGCATGGTCGCACAGCTCGGCAAGGCCCGCGGCATCAACGTGATCGGCCTGGTCCGTCGCGCCGAGGGCGTCGAGGAACTCCGCGCCCAGGGCATCGACCGGATCGTCGCCACCGACGCGGACGACTGGAAGGACCAGGTCGCGGCCATCACCGGCGGCGCCCCGATCGTCGCGGGCGTCGAGTCCGTCGGCGGCAAGGCCGCCGGCGACATCGCCTCGGTGTTGGGCGAGAACGGCACGCTCGTCGTGTTCGGTGCGATGG
>CAJYIG010000011.1 GCA_913774725.1 uncultured Curtobacterium sp.
CGACGGAGTTGCACGGGGTCGACCCCCGCGACGTCCTCGCCGTCGATCTCGACCGTCCCCGACGACGGGTCGACCATCCGGTTGATCATGCGGAGCAGGGTCGTCTTGCCGCAGCCGCTGGAGCCGACGAAGACGGTGGTGGTCCGCGACGGGATGACGAGACTGAAGTCGTCGACCGCGTTGGTGCCGTCCGGGTACGTCTTGCGCACCGAGCGGAACTCGATCATGTGGGTGCCCTTCTGTTCGGAGGTAGCCCGACTCCGCACGAGCGTACCCGCGCATCGAGGACAGCGTTCCACCGTGACCGGTCATGACGGCTCGCGGACAACGACGCCCGCACTCCCTGTTCGGGAGCACGGGCGTCGGTGGATGGTCCGGTGTGTCGGTCGGGCGCGTCGCGCGGGCGACTGCGGACCGGGCGGCCCCGGGTCAGGCTGCTGCGGCGACCGCCTCCAGGTGCGCACGGCTCATCGTGCGGTACTCCTCGATGAGCGCGGTGTCGGGAGCGGACCGGTCGCGGAGCGCCCGGGCGATCACGGCGTGCGCCGACTCGGCCAGGACGACCCAGGCGCGCTCCGGACGCTCGCCCAGCGGGTAGCCGAAGCGGTCGTGCAGGATCTGGGCGACGGCCGCCCCCAGCGCGGCCATGCGGTCCTCGGCGTCACCGGTGCCGGTGTCCGCGGGGTCACCGAAACGGATCGCCCGGAAGCCCGGCTCCGACCGGTACATCTCGACGGTCGCGTCGATGAGCGCGTCGTGCGCGTCCTGCCACGTCGTGGCGTCGCTCTCGTCGAGCGCGGTGAGGAAGCGCTCGGCGAGTCGCTGCGTGCTCCGGATCGCCAGTGCCTCGACCACGGCGATGCGGTCCGGGAAGTACCGGTAGACCGTGCCGATGGACGCCCCCGCGCGCTCGGCGACCATCGCGGTGGTGAGCCGCTCGAACCCGATCTCGTCGATCACGGCCGCAGCGGCGTCGAGGAGTCCCGCGAGGCGCGCCGAACTGCGGGCTTGGACCGGCTCGTTCCTGAGCAGTGATGATCCCCCCGGCAGTGCGTTCGATACCTCGGTGACGAGCACGTGTTCTCCTCTTGCGCTCCCGGCGGAGCGCGGTCATGTGGGATGTGACGGAGAGGACTCTCGCACAGACCGGCTGGAACGTGGCTGCGACTCACCCCTGTGGCGCGGTCGCGCGACCGACGCCGGCGTCCCTCGCGTGGAAGGATGGGGCCATGCCCGACCCGACGCCCCACGAGCCGTCGTTGGCCGAACCGATCCTCCACCGGGCCGCCCGGATCGAGGACGCCGTCCAGGAGTTCCGCGAGCACCGGGCTCGTCGGCGCGGCCTCGTGCCGACCGTGATCCCGTACACGGGCTACGGCGCACCGGGCTGGATCCGCGTGCTCTGCCGGGTGCTGCTGACGCGTCGAGGTCTCGCGTCCGACGCCTCGTACTACGGCGTGCGCGGTTGGCGGAGCTTCACGAGCGTGGCCGTCGACGACGCCGAGGTCACCGTGACGGCCGGCGGGACCACGCACGTGGTGCAGTCCGACCGCGGCGGCGTGGTCGACGTGAAGGTCCCGATCGACCTCGAACCCGGTTGGCAGACCGTGCGCCTTTCGGCCGGTGGGATGCGCGACGTGGAGGCCGACGTGTTCATCGTGGACCCGGACACGCGCTTCGGGCTGCTCTCCGACATCGACGACACCGTCATGGTCACCTCGCTCCCCCGCCCGATGCTCGCGGCGTGGAACTCGTTCGTGCTCACCGAGCACGCTCGCCGCCCGGTCCCGGGGATGTCGGTGCTCTACGAACGCGTGCTCGCGCAGCACCCGGGCGCTCCCACCGTGTACCTGTCGACCGGGGCGTGGAACGTCGCGCCGACCCTGCAGCGCTTCCTGACCCGGAACATGTACCCGTCCGGCACGCTCCTGCTGACGGACTGGGGTCCGACCCACGACCGCTTCTTCCGCAGCGGGCAGCTCCACAAGCAGCAGAACCTCCGGCGGCTCGCCAGCGACTTCCCGGACGTGCAGTGGCTGCTGGTCGGTGACGACGGGCAGCACGACGAGACCCTCTACGGCGAGTTCGCCCGGGAGCACCCGGACAACGTCGCCGGCGTCGCCATCCGCCAGCTGTCCACCAGCGAGGCGGTCCTCGCCGGTGGGCGGTCCCGAGCGCAGGAACGCACGCGCGCCGGATCCGCTCCGTGGGTGTACGCGCCGGACGGTGCCGGGATGTGGGCGGAGCTCAGCCGGGTCGGCCTCGTCGACGCGGACCCGTCGGCCCCGCTCTGATCCCTGCACAGGCTGCTCCGACTCCCGCGCTGTGCACACCTTCAGCGCCGTCGGGCCGCTCGGCGGTCGCCGGTGCCAGGATCGACCCATGAGCACCGCGACCCCGCCGAACCGCATCGAGGACCACGCCCTCATCGGTGACACCTACACGGCAGCCCTGGTCGGCCGCGACGGCACGATCGACTGGGCGTGCCTGCCCCGCTTCGACAGCCCCTCGACCTTTGCGTCGCTGCTCGGCACCGAGGACCACGGGCACTGGTCGCTCCGCCCCACCGATCCCGACGCCACGAGCACGCGGCGCCACCACCCGGACACGCTCGTCCTCTCCACCGTGTGGACGACGTCGACCGGTGTCGTCGAGGTCACCGACCTCATGCCGATCGGTGCCCACCGGGCGGCGATCATCCGTCGGGTGCGCGGGCTGCAGGGTTCCGTCGAGGTCGAGCAGACCCTGCGCATCCGCTTCGACTACGCCAGGGCGCTCCCCTGGGTCCGGCAGATCGGCGGCGACGAGGACCCCGCGCTCCTCGCGACCGCGGGCCCCGGCTCCGTCGTCGTCCGCGGCGTGCGCTTCCGGGCCGACGACCACCGGCACACGCACACGGTGACCGTGCACGACGGCGACGTCGTCGACACGGTGCTCACCTGGTACCCGTCGCACCGCGAACCGCCGGAGCCGCTCGACGTCGACGCCGCGATGCACGAGACGGAGCGCTGGTGGCGCGACTGGATGGCAACCGCGCACACCGAGGGTCCGTACGCCGAGGCGAGCCGACGCTCCCTGCTGCTGCTCCGCGCGATGACCCACGGGCAGACCGGCGGCGTCGTGGCGGCGGCGACGACGAGCCTCCCGGAGGACCCGGGCGGTGAACGCAACTGGGACTACCGGTACGTCTGGCTCCGGGACGCATCCCTGGCGCTCGCGTCGCTGATCGCGCACGGCTACCGGGACGAGGCGATGCACTGGCGGGGCTGGCTGCTCCGCGCGATCGCCGGCGACCCCGCCGACGTGCAGATCATGTACGGCATCGCCGGGGAACGCGAACTGCCCGAACGCACGCTCGACGAGCTACCCGGGTACCTCGACTCGACCCCGGTGCGCCTCGGCAACGGCGCATCGACGCAGTACCAGGGCGACGTCTTCGGCGAGGTCTTGGCCGCCCTGCACGACGCCCGAGAGCTCGGCGTCGAGGAGAACGCCGACTCGTGGGCGCTGCAGCGCGCCCTGCTCGGCTACGTGGAGGAGCACTGGCAGCAGCCGGACAACGGCATCTGGGAGATGCGCGGGCCGCGGCGGCACTTCACGCACTCCCGGGCGATGATCTGGGCCGCGTTCGACCGCGGGGTCGCCGCCGTCGAGGAGTTCGGCCTCGAGGGCCCCGTCGACCGATGGCGCCAGCTGCGCGACGAGGTCCGCGCGGAGATCGAGGAGCACGGCTGGAACGCCGAGCGCGGCACCTACCGGCAGCACTACGACACCGACGAGGTCGACGCGAGCCTGCTGGTCCTGCCCCAGATCGGGTACGTGCCCGCCGACGACCCGCGCATGACGGGGACGGTCGCGGCCATCGAGCAGGACCTGCGTGTCGGCGACCACGGGCTCGTCCTCCGGTACCGGACGACCTCCGGGTTCGACGGCCTGTCCGGCAGCGAACACCCGTTCCTCGCGTGCTCGTTCTGGCTCGTCGAGCAGTACGCCGCCTCCGGACGGGTCGAGGACGCCGAACGCCTGATGGACGTGCTCGTCGGGTACGCGAACGACGTCGGTATGCTCTCCGAGGAGATCGACGTCGCGACCGGTCACCACATCGGCAACACCCCGCAGGTGCTCTCCCACCTGACGCTCGTCTCAGCGGCGGACGCCATCGCCCGGGCTCGTGGCACCTCGTCGGGGCACCGCAC
>CAJYIG010000012.1 GCA_913774725.1 uncultured Curtobacterium sp.
CTCGACCTGCCCCGCGTCGTCGGGAAGGACCCGGAGTCCGGCGAGGACATCACGGCGCAGAACGGCCGCTACGGTCCGTACATCAAGAAGGGCACGGACACCCGGACCCTGCCGAGCGAGGACGCGATCTTCGAGGTCGACCTGCCCGGCGCGTTGGAGTTGTTCGCACAGCCGAAGTACGGCGGCCGGCGTGCAGCCACCGCCGCGCTCAAGGAGTTCGAGGCAGACCCGGTGTCCGGCAAGCCGATCAAGGTGAAGGACGGGCGCTTCGGCCCCTACGTCACGGACGGCGAGACGAACGCGACCATCCCGCGCGGCGAGGACGTCGAGACCGTCGACCACGCCCGCGCCGTGCAGCTGCTCGCGGACAAGCGTGCCAAGGGACCGGTGAAGAAGAAGGCGCCGGCGCGGAAGACCGCCGCCAAGAAGAAGTGACCGGGCGGTTCATCACCCTCGAGGGTGGCGACGGCGCCGGCAAGACCACCCAGGCCGAACTCCTCACGGCATGGCTCGAGGAGCACGGTCGCACCGTCGTCCGCACGCGGGAGCCGGGCGGCACGGAGCTCGGGCAGCGCATCCGCGAGATGGTGCTGCACGAGCGGGGTCACATCGCACCGCGCGCCGAGGCACTGCTCTACGCAGCCGACCGCGCGCACCACGTCGAGACGGTCGTCCGACCCGCGCTCGCCCGGGGCGCGGTCGTCCTGCAGGATCGTTACATCGACTCGTCGGTGGCGTACCAGGGCGTCGCACGCGGGCTCGGTGCCGACCGCATCCGCTCGGTCTCGGACTGGGCCGCAGACGGACTCGTGCCGGACCTGACGGTGCTGCTCGACCTCGACGTGACGGTGGGGCGCAGTCGCGTCGCAGCCGCGCGGGGTGACGTCTTCGACCGCCTCGAGTCCGAGGCGTCGACGTTCCACGAGACGGTCCGACGCGCGTTCCTCGACGCCGCCGCCGCAGAACCGGAACGCTTCCTCGTCGTGGACGCCGAGCAGCCGACAGCGGCCGTGCAGCGTGCGGTCCGTTCAGCGGTCGGTGCCCTCGTCGGGATCACAGGCGAAGGCGGTCCCGCGTGATGGTGGCTGCTGGCAGGATGACCGCGTGAGCGTGTGGGACGGCCTGACCGGACAGGACGATGCGGTGGCGGCCCTGCGCAGCGCGGCCGAGTCGCCCGACGGCACGGGCGGGATGACGCACTCGTGGCTCATCACCGGGCCGCCCGGGTCCGGGCGGTCGAACGTCGCCGCAGCCTTCGCCGCCGCCCTGGTCGGCGCGGGCACGGACGACGACCACGCCCTGCAGCAGATCACCGCCCGCACCCACCCGGACGTGTCGGTGCTCACCACGCAGCGCGTCATCATCACGATCGACGAGATCCGCCAGCTGGTGACGTCGTCGTACTACTCACCGTCCGTGGGGCGGTACCGCGTCGTCATCATCGAGGACGCGGACCGCATGACGGAGCGCACCTCGAACCTGCTGCTCAAGGCGCTCGAGGAGCCGCCGGAGCGGACCGTGTGGATCCTGTGCGCTCCGAGCGAGGCGGACCTGCTGCCGACGATCCGCTCCCGCGTCCGCTCGGTGCGGCTGCGGGTGCCCGACGTCGCCGCCGTCGCCGAGCTCATCGTCGCCCGCACCGGGGTCGACCGAGCCCTCGCCACCGATGCTGCACGGCAGGCACAGAGCCACATCGGCATGGCACAGCGGCTGGCGACGAGCGAGGACGCCCGTGCTCGTCGACGTCGCACCCTCGAGACCGTGCTCGGCGTGCGCTCGGTCGGTGACGCCGTCATGGCCGCGGCCGAACTCCTGTCGGTCGCGGACGAGGACGCCAAGGCGATCACCCAGCAGCGCGACGGCGAGGAACGCGACGCCGCGCTGCGGTCCCTCGGAGTGGAACCGGGTGGGACGGTCCCGCCGGCGCTGCGGTCGCAGCTGCGTGCCCTGGAGGAGGACCAGAAGCGCCGGGCGACGCGGAGCCTCCGCGACGGCCTCGACCGGATCCTCGTCGACGTCTCGTCGCTGTACCGTGACCTCCTGCTGCTCGGCCTCGGCGCTCCCGCCGAGCCGGTGAACCTGGCGATGCGCGATCAGCTGGACCGCGCGCTCGAGGTCGTGCCGCCGGCGTCGGCGCTGGAGGTCCTCGACGCGATCGCCCTGGCACGCGAGCGGATCGCGGCGAACGTCGCGGCGCTGCTCGCGCTCGAGGCACTGCTCGTGACGATCGCCCGCGCGTCCCGCTAGCGGGAGTCGGCGCGCGCGAGCCGGTGCGGGCAGGCTGGTCCGGCGTCCGCCGAGCCGGCGGGGCGGACGTGCTCCGCGCCTCCAGGCCGGGTCAGCGACCGTCCACCGGACCCTGCGCAACCCTGCAGCCGGACGCCCCGACGAGCGTGAGAAGATCGCGACATGCCCGAAGCAGCACCCGGACTGCGTGAGCGCAAGCGCCGCGCCACCCGACTCGCGATCCAGCAGGCCGCCCTGCGGATCGCACTCGACTCCGGCTGGTCAGCCGTCACGGTCGACGAGGTCGCCCGCCGCGCCGACGTGTCCCCGCGCACGTTCTTCAACTACTTCCCGAGCAAGGAGCAGGCACTCCTCGGCGACGACCCGACCCTGCCGACGGGCCCGGCGCTCGACACCTTCCGCGCCGGGGGTCCGACCGGCGAGCTGCTCGCCGACCTCGGAACCCTGCTCGTGCACACGACGAGCGAGCTGGTCGAGGAACGCGGACTGCTCGCGGAGCGGCAGCGGGTGCTCCGCGCCGCGCCCGAGTTGTTCACGCGACGGATGGCGTCGATGAAGGAGTTCCAGGCCGAGATCGAGGAGGCCGTGACCGCTCGGCTCACGACCTCCGAGCCGGACCTCGCGGCGGACCCGGACGCGCTGCGGCGGCGGGCCCGCCTCGCCTCGGTGGTGGCGCTCGCTGCGCTCCGACACGCCTGGTGGGAGTGGTCCGACAGCGCCTCCGAGACGGAGCTCTCCGAGGAGCTGCAGCGGTCGTTCGACGAGCTCGGCGCGCTCGTTTCGCGTTCGCTCGTCTGAACCTGTATAGTCATTGCTCGTGCCGCTCCGGGAACGGAGCGTCCGCCGCCTTAGCTCAGTCGGCAGAGCGATTCACTCGTAATGAATAGGTCGTCGGTTCGATTCCGACAGGCGGCTCGACACCGGAACCCCCGGTCGGACAGTGTCCGACCGGGGGTTCCGTCGTTGCCGACCGCCCCGTCCCGAGTGCAGCCCGGGCCGCCCGGTCCCGAGTGCAGCCCGGGCCGCCCCGTCCCGAGTGCAGCCCGGACCGCCGTCGTCGCCTAGGGCAGGTAGTACGTCGGGTTCGGCAGCTTGACGCTCCGATCCGCCGAACCACCGATCAGGTCGCTGTACTGGTCGCCGAGGTTCGCGACGACGTCGTACCCACCACCGGCGGGGGACTCGATGTGCGCCCGGGTCTGCGCCTTGTACTCGATCGTCGTGCACTTCGCAGCGGCGCACGTGACGTACGACGGCTGCTGCGAGGTGCCGGTCCCGGTCCACTTCGTGTAGTACGTCCGGTTCCCACCGGTCGTCGCGGCGAACTCCGGGTAGCCGACCGCGTGCAGGTTCGCGATGGTCGCGTCCTGCTGCGCCTCGTTCCGACCGGTCACGCCGATGACGGTGCAGCCCGCCTGCTGTGCGGCGGCGACCAGCGTGGGCATGCCGGGCGTCGCGGGGAACCGCTGGTCCTGGACCCACGCGTCCTGCAGCGTCGGGTCGAACACGAAGTGCATGGCGGCGACCTCCATGTCGTAGGTCCAGAGCGTCGTGTCGTCGGCGTCCAGGACGATCGCCGGGTTGCGGTGCTGGCTCCGGGCGGTGGCGCACTGCCGGGCGATCGCCGGTGCCTGGCGCGCGACGAGCTGCGCGGTCTCACGGACGTAGGGGGAGTCGGTGCGGTTCGCGAGGCCGGTCCCGGGGTCGCCGTAGTAGGTCGCGATGGTCTTCTTGACCGAGTCGACGTTCGGGATGCCCTCGCCGCCCTGGGTGGCGCCGGAGGAGCCGTCGGCAGCCATCGTGAACCGCGTCCGCGGGGTGAGGCGCGGCTCGCGGACCCCGGGCAGGTCCGCGGAGGGGAGGAAGTAGGTGGGGTTCGGCAGCTTCAGCGTCCGGTCGGCGTACCCGCCCTGCAGGTCGCTCCACTGGTCGCCGACGTTCAGCGCGATGTCGTAGCCGAGGTCCTGTTCGATGTGCTTCCGGGTGAGCGCCTTGTACTCGACGGTCGAGCACTTCGCGGCCGCGCAGGTGATGTACGACGGCTGCTGCGATGCGCCGGTGCCGGTCCACTTCGTGAAGAAGCGGTCCTCGGAGAAGGCGGTGTAGCCGACCTTCGCCAGGTTCTGCACGGTCGCGGTCTTCTGGTCGTCGTTGCGGCCGGTCAGCCCGAAGACGGTGAAGCCCATCGCCTGCGCGCGGTCCACGAAGTCGACCATGGACGGGGTCGCCGGGAACCGCTGGTCCTGCACCCACTCGTCCTGGCGTGCGGGGTCGAAGACGAAGTGCATGTCCGCGACCTCCATGTCGTAGGTCCAGAGCGTCGTGTCGTCGGTGTCGAGGACGATCGCCGGCCGCTGCCCGTGCCGGACCGCCCGGTCGTGGATGCCCTGCAGCTGCCGCGTTTCCTGGTCGACGATCGACCGCATCTCCCGGATGTAGGGGGAGTCGGTCCGGTTCGCGAGGCCGGTGCCCGGGTCGCCGTAGTAGGTCGCGACGGTCTTCTTGACCGAGTCGATGTTCGGGATGCCCTCGCCCCCCTCCGTGGCGCCGGAGGAGCCGTCCGCCGCCATGGTGAAGTGCGTCCTCGGCGCGAGCGACGAGTCGGGGCCGTGGGCGGGTGGTGCCCAGCCGTGTGCGTCGGCCGGCGCGGCGGTGAGGACGGTGGAGACGACGAGGAGTGCCGCGCTCGTGGCGACGGCGGTGCGGAGGGATCGGCGCATGGAGACCTGGTGACCTTCGGCTCGGAGACGCCCCCGATCGGGGGACAGCAGCACGCTAGCTGTCGGTCAGCCGAGCGGTCCATGTGGGTCCGTACAGGTGCTCGCTGCTCCGACGGACAGTTGCGCGCTGGTGGACAGGGCGCACGGCGGCCCGCTGGTAGACAGGGCGCATGACGGTTCGCTGGGGAGTCATCGGCACGGGCGGCATCGCCCACTCGTTCGTGGCGGACTGCACCGCTGCCGGCATCGACTTCGTCGCCGTCGGCAGCCGCTCCCGAACGTCCGCCGAGGCGTTCGCCGCCGAGCACGGCATCCCCCGCGCGCACGGCTCCTACGCGGAACTCGTCGGCGATCCCGACGTCGACGCGGTGTACGTCGCGACGCCCCACTCCCGCCACGCGGAGGACGCGCTGCTCGCGATCGCCGCGGGCAAGCACGTCCTGGTCGAGAAGGCCTTCACGATCACCGCGGCCGAGGCCCGCCGCGTGGTCGACGCCGCCCGACGCGCCGACGTGGCGGTGTCCGAAGCCATGTGGACACGGTTCCTGCCGCAGATGCGGATGATCCGGGAACTCGTCGCCGAGGGACGCATCGGCCGCCCGCGCCTGGTCGAGGCCACCCACCACCAGGCCCTGCCGACCGACCCGCACCACCGGCTGAACGACCCGGCGCTCGGCGGCGGCGCGATCCTCGACCTCGGCGTCTACCCGATCTCGTTCGCCGTGGACGTGCTCGGCGTCCCCACCGCGGTCACGGCAGCGGGGACGCTGAGCGACCAGGGCGTCGACACGCAGATGGGCGTGGTGCTCACGCACGACGGCGGCACCCAGTCGACGCTCCACTTCGGCCTCGACCTGCGGAGCCCGAACACGGCGTCGATCATCGGCGAGGACGGTCGGATCGACCTCGACGACACCTGGTACACGCCGACGACCTGGCGGCTCCGCGACCGTGACGGCACGGTGGTCGAGGAGTACGACTCGCGCGAGGAGCTCACCGGGTACGCGCACGAGGCCCGTGCGTTCGAGGCGATGGTCACGTCCGGCACCCACGAGGGCGGGGTGATGGACCCCGAGGAGACGGTCGCGATCATGGCGGTGATGGACGAGGCCCGTCGCCAGGTCGGCGTCCGCTACGCGGCCGACACGGCGGAGTCGGGCACCCCCGCGGCAGACTGACCCCCGCGGCGGGCTGACCCCGGCGGCAGCCCGACCCCGGCGGCGGGCCGATCCCGGCTGCAGACCGACCCCGGCGAGCGGTCACACCGATCGCGGATCCGGCCTGGAGGCTCCTCCCGCGGTTCCGTAGGATCGGTCACGATGTCCGACCAGCAGCCCTCGTCGAAGTCCGTCCCGACAC
>CAJYIG010000013.1 GCA_913774725.1 uncultured Curtobacterium sp.
AGATGCCGACGTGGTCCTCGTTGTCGAACACCACGAGGTCGCCCGGCAGGGCCTCGGACTGCGGGATCGTCGTGGCCACGGCGTCCTGCGACGGGACGTAGTGCACGAGCGGGATCCCGACGGCCGCGTACGCCACCATCGTCAGACCGGAGCAGTCGATGCCGGAGTGGCTCGCGCCGCCCTCGACGTAGGGGTCACCAATGTACTGCAGCGCTGTCGACACGATCGTCGCGCGCTTGCCGCCGGCGGAGAGCACCTTCGAGATGGCGGCCTCGGCCTGCTGCGTGGTGACCCCGTACTTCGTGACGATGGTCGGGTAGGACACGATCGTCGTCGTGGTCGTCATGCCGTCGGTCTGCACGACCGGCACCTCGACGTCGCGGGCGACCGTGAAGGACTGCGCGTCGTACGCGGCGATCGACGACGACGTCGTGCCGTGCGACGTGGTCTGCGGAGCGGCGTTCGCGGGGACCGCGAGCGTCAGGGACGACGTGACGGCGATGGCCGGTGCGAGCAGGATCGCCGCCCGCTTGGCGTTCGCGGCGCGGCGGACGTGCCGTGGGTCGGCGGCGCGCTCGGCACGCAGGACCGCGGACCGCGAGAGCACCGCGGCGCCGGCGACGGCGGTCGAGGCGACCGGACGCGGTGCGGCGAGCGCGACGGTGCGCGCGGGCTTCGCCGGCTGGACGAAGGAGGAACGGGCGACCGCAGGGCCCAGGGCGGCCCGACGACCACGGGGACGACGCGGCGCGGCCGTGTCCGCCACTGCCGGAGCAGCCACGGCGGGACCGATGGGAGTCGCCATCGTCCGGTTCGGCGCGGGAGCGACCGTCTCGTGTGCGGTCGACGTGCTGCCGTCGGGGGCTGCGGGCAGGGCGTGACGTCCCATGGTTCCTTCCGGGTCGGCGACAGGGTGATCGACCGACTCGGAAAGATAACGTATTGGTCACGAACCTGTGACCGGCTGGGCAGGGGCCCCGGTTCCCTGCGGTTCGTCACAGGCTCGGCGGCTGCGGTCAGCTCCGTGCGAGGTGGTCCCGCACCCGTGCCTGCACGGCCGCGGCGTCGTGGTGGTCCCAGAGCCCGAAGTGCGTGCCGCCCGGCAGGGTGACGAGTTCGACGTCCGGTACGGCGGCGGCGGCGCGGGCGCTGTGCTCCATCGGGACCTCGGTGTCCGCGTCGCCGTGCACCAGGAGCGTCGGCGCGCGGACGGCCCCGAGCTCGAGGTCGTCGACCGCGCCGAGCACCCGGACGTCGTTGTCCCACCCGGGTCGGTTGCGACCACCCGCGTTGCCGCTCGACGACAGGTCGAGCAGGACCCGGCGGCGCGGCCGGTCGTGCAGGACGTCCGCGACGTGCGCGGTGAGGGCGCGGCCACGCAGCGAGCTGACGCCGGCCTCGGCGGTGCGGACGACGACGGACGGCAGGAGTCTCGCGGCGAACGCGGCGAGCGCCGCCCCCGCACGCGTGGAGGTGACCAGCCACTCCGCGAAGGACGGTGCGGGCGGTACCCACCGGCCCGAGAGACCGGCGACCACGACGAGCGCGCTGACCCGGTCCGGGTGGCGGACCGCGAACCGGTAGGCGGTCGGACCGCCTCCTGACCAGGCGAGCACCGCCACGCGGTCGATGCCGAGGTCGTCGAGGAGTGCCGCGTACCGATCGGCCTCGTCGTCGAGCGACGGCTGGTCCGGCTCGAGGGTCGTGCCAGCGTAGCCCGGTCGAGCGAGCGTCACGACGCGGAAGCGGTCGGAGGGCAGGAAGCGCGCCATCGCCTCGGCAGCGGCGATGCCACCCGGTGTGCCGTGCAGCACGAGGACCGGGGCGCCGGTGCCGCGCACGGCGACCGCGATCCCGCCGGTCCGGGTGCTCGGTGACGTCCGCTGCATCCCTGCACGCTACCCAGCGCACCATGGGGCGGTCCGAGGCTGCGCGATGGACGCGCCGAGTGCCTCCCGGCCGACCTGCGGATCCGGACAGCCGACGGGCGGCGGCCCGCTCATCCCGCGTGCGACCACCGTGTCCGCCCGGGGCTCCCCGCCACCGCGATCATCCGTCGCTGCCCCCGCAACGTCTCCCCCGGGTGCTCGCCGTAGCGTGCGGCGTAGTCGCCGGCGAACCGACCCATGTGCCGGAAGCCACAGGAGGACGCGACGGCCGCCACCGTGGTCTCGCGTGCGTCCGCGAGCTGGAGCCCGAGCCGTGCCTTCTCGAGCCGGAGGTCCCGCAGGTAGGCGGTGGGCGTCGACTCCTCGTACCGCTGGAAGGTCTCCTGGAGCGTCCGGACGCTGGTCTCGGCGCCGGCGGCGATCTCGGCGGCACTGAGCGGGCGGGCGAAGTGCGCGTACATGTAGGCCTTGGCGCGCTCGAGCGTCGCGACGGGCACGTCCGGGATCCCGCCGTCGGGGTCGGGGCGGAACGCCTCGAGGACGGCCTCGGCGAGGCGCAGGTCGAGCGCCGCCCGTCGGCCGTCCACCACGTCGACGTCGAGCATCGAAGCGGCGAGCTCGCGGAGCGTGCGCTGCAGCGGCGCGAGCCGGGCGGACGGGACGGCGGCGGGGAAGGCCAGCGGCACGGGGGCGGCCGTCCCGCCGACCACCGCGACGGCCTCGAGGAAGTCCGCGTCGAGG
>CAJYIG010000014.1 GCA_913774725.1 uncultured Curtobacterium sp.
CGGCGGCAAGGCCATGGCGTCGACCGACTTCGGCGCGGCGGGCAACAACCTGTTCGTCGACGGCGGCAAGTCGGCCGGTCAGTGCTACATGATGCGCCAGGGCACGTTCATCACGGGCAACTTCCCGCAGACGATCCAGGAGCAGATCGCGAAGGGCGACACGACGAACGTGAACGCCTTCCCGCTTCCGACCCCGGAGGGCGCAGCGACGTCCGGCACGCTCGGCGGTGGTGACCTGGTCGCCGCGTTCAAGAAGGACGACGACACCAAGAAGGTCGTGGACTACCTGGTCGGCAAGGAGTTCGGCACGAACGGCTACGCCAAGAACTGGTCCGCCGCGCTCTCGCCGCACAACGACTTCCCGGCCTCGGAGTACACCAGCCCGTTCCAGAAGGTCGCCCAGCAGGCCGTGAAGGACTCGAAGGTCTTCGGCTTCGACGCCTCCGACCAGATGCCCGGTGCCGTGGGTGCCGGGACCGAGTGGACGAACCTGACAGCCTGGACGGCGGGACAGCAGTCCCTCGACCAGACCCTCAAGGCCATCGACGACTCCTGGCCGTCCCATTAACCCCCCCCCCTCCCCGTGGCGGGGCCCCCCGGGCACCGCCACGGCCCTCGGCGCCTGCACGCCGCGACAGCACACCCCGACAACGAAGTGAGGTGACCCCTCGTGCAGCAAGTCCTCAGCGTCCTCGTCTCCGTCATCGGCGGACTGGCCGTCTCGTTCCTGATCTACCTCGGGCTCAACTTCCTGGTCTCGAAGACGCACGGCAAGTGGCACGGTCGCCTGCTGCCCTACGTGTTCATCGGCCCGGTCCTGCTCCTCCTGCTCGTCTTCCTGGTCGTCCCGACGGTGCAGACCGTCATCCAGAGCCTGCAGAAGACCGACCAGTACGGGTTGACGTCCTTCGGTGGGCTCGACAACTACGTGTCGCTCTTCTCGACGCCGTCGTTCCTGTCGACCCTGCTCAACAACCTGCTGTGGATCATCGTCGTCCCCGCGGTGGTGGTCGTGATCGGCCTGCTCGTGGCCACCCTGGCGGACCGCCTCGGCCCGAAGCGCGAGAAGACCTTCAAGTCCCTGATCTTCCTGCCGATGTCGGTGAGCTTCATCGCCGCCGCGTCGATGTGGTCGTTCGTGTACGCGTACAACGCCCCGGGCCAGCCGCAGGTCGGCCTGCTCAACGGCATCTGGACCGCGATCACGCACCAGAACCCGATCCCGTGGCTGCAGAACGACTTCCTGCGCATGAACAGCTTCCTGCTCATGGCGGTCGTGATCTGGCTCAACGCCGGCTACGCGATGGTCCTGCTGTCCGCGGCGATCAAGGCCGTGCCCGAGGAGACGATCGAGGCGGCACGCATCGACGGCGCGAGCGAGCGCCAGGCGTTCTTCCGGGTGATCGCGCCCCAGATCCGCACGACGATCATCGCCGTCGGCATCACGGTGCTCATCACGGTGATGAAGATCTTCGACATCGTCTTCGCGATGACCAACGGGCAGTTCGACACGAACGTGCTCGGCGTCGAGTTCTACTCCCAGTTCTTCGCGTTCAACAACCCCGGGAAGGCGTCCGCCGTGGTCGTCATCCTCATCCTCGCCGTGGTGCCGGTCATCGTGTACCAGGTGCGGACCTACCGTGAACAGGAGGCCCTCCGATGACCGAGATCGTCCCGGTTGCCGGCGCACCGAAGCTCGTCGCGACGAAGCGCGAGCGGGTCACGAAGACCAGCGCCGAGCAGCGTCCCCGTGTCCTGCTCAGCATCGTGATGGGCATCATCGCGGTGCTCTGGATGGTGCCCGCGATCGGCCTGCTCGTCACGAGCTTCCGCACCACGACCGCCGCCCAGAGCACCGGGTGGTGGACCGTCTTCGGCAACCTGTTCGGCACCGAGTGGACCCTCGACAACTACTCGAACGCCCTGACCGGGGCGACCTCCGGCACCGGGCAGAGCCTGGCGGCCGAGTTCCTGAACAGCGTCGCGGTCGCGGTGCCGGCCACGATCCTGCCGCTGATGATCTCGGCGTTCGCGGCCTACGCGTTCACGTTCCTGCAGTTCCGGTTCAAGGAGTTCTACTTCGCGGTCATCGTCGGCCTGCTCGTGGTGCCGGTGCAGATCTCGCTCATCCCGGTCCTGCAGCTCTACAAGTCGATCACGGAGGCGACCGGACTGCAGATCACCGGGACCTTCCCCGCGGCCTGGATCGTGCACTCGGCGTTCGCGCTGCCGCTGTGCATCTACATCCTGCGGAACTACATGTCGACGCTGCCGGTCGCGCTGATCGAGGCAGCCCGCGTCGACGGGGCGTCGCACTTCCAGATCTTCTGGCGGCTCGCGGTCCCGATGTCCGTGCCGGCCCTGGCGTCGTTCGCGATCTTCCAGTTCCTCTGGGTGTGGAACGACTACCTCGTGGCGTACATCTTCATCGGCAACACGAACCCCGTGCTGCAGCAGGGGCTGCTCGGCCTGCTGGGACAGTACGGATCGGGCTGGAACCTGGTCGCGGCCGGGTCGTTCATCGTGCTGATCGTGCCCCTCGTGGTGTTCCTGTCGCTCCAGCGCTTCTTCGTCCGCGGCCTGACCGCCGGGTCCGTCAAGTGAGCACGGTGGCGGAGGCCGAGCACACGGAGTCGGCAGCGGACGGCGCCACGATCCGCCGTCCCCGGTGGCACTTCACACCCGCCCGGAACTGGATGAACGACCCGAACGGGCTCGTCCGTCACGACGGCCGGTGGCACCTGTACTTCCAGCACAACCCGAACGGCATCGACCACGGCACGGTCGGCTGGGGGCACGCGTCGAGCACCGACCTGCTGACCTGGACCGAGCACGAGGTCGCGCTCGAGGCCGACGACGACGGCCAGGTGTTCTCGGGCTCCGTCGTCCTCGATGCGGAGGACACGAGCGGACTCGGGTCGGCCGGGCACCCGCCCCTGGTCGCGATCTGGACCCAGGCGGCCGAGACCGAGCAGTCACAGGCCCTGGCGTCCAGCACGGACGGCGGGTACCGGTGGCGGAAGCACCCGGGCAACCCGGTGCTGCGTCGCGGGTCCGCCGACTTCCGCGACCCGAAGGTGTTCCGGTACGAGGGCGCCGACGGTCCCTGCTGGATCATGGTCGCGGTCGAGGCGCAGGACCGCCAGGTGCTCGTGCACCGCTCGACCGACCTGCGCTCGTGGACGCTCGTGTCGACCTACGGCCCGGCAGGCCCGGTCGGTGGGGTGTGGGAGTGCCCGGACCTGTTCCCGCTGACCGTCGACGGCGACCCGGACCGCGTGGTCTGGGTGCTGCTGATCAGCCTCAACCCCGGCGGAGTCGCGGGTGGTTCCGGCACGCACGTCGTGCTCGGGCAGTTCGACGGCGAGCGGTTCGTCCCCGAGGAGCCGCTGCCGGCCGAGACCCGGCTGTCGGACGGCTCGTGGCGGCAGCAGACCACCGAGGAGCTCGCGACGTACCGGTGGCTCGACCACGGTCCGGACGCGTACGCCGGCGTCACCTTCTCGGGCACCGAGGGCCCGGACCGGATCCTCGTCGCCTGGATGGGCAACTGGGACTACGCGAAGGAGCTGCCGACCCGGCCGTGGCGCGGCGCGATGACGGCCGCGCGGGTCCTCGGGCTCACCGAGCGGGGCGGGCGGCTCGAGCTGGTGCAGCGGATCGTCGGGCCGGACGGCGCTGCGGAGACGGTGCTCCGACGAGCGAGCGACGCGGCCAGCGAGCACGACCTGCCCGGCGTGGTCCGTGTCGAGGTCGCGATCACGCTGCGCGCGGCGGAGGGGACGGTGCGGCTCGACGTCGACGACGCCGACGGCCGCCGACGGCTCGGGCTCCGGTACGACGCCGCGGGCGCCTCGCTCCGACTCGACCGGCCCGCCGCTGACGGGCTCCCCGCGGCGTTCGAGCGGCACGTCGCCGCGACGGTCCGACCCGACGGCGACCGCGTGGCGCTCACCCTCTGGTTCGACGAGTCCTCGGTCGAGGTCTCGTCCGGCGGCGGGACCGGCTCGATGACGGCGCTGCTCGCCGGGTCGGCGACCGACGGCAGGCGCCGCCTGCTGGTGGACCCCGGCCCGCACGCGGTCGCCGTGACGGCGTCGGTCGGACCCGACGACACGGCGCCGGTGGAGCATCCAGCGGCCGGGTCGACGGCCGACTGAGGCGACCCGACGACGGACGGGAGGCCCGTGGCGGCGCCGCCACGGGCCTCCCGTCCGTCGTCCGTGCCGGTCAGCGCGTGGTGCCCCGCTCCTGCTCGTCGGCCCCTCGGTCCGGTGCGTCCGGCGCCTCGCGCCGCCGCCCGCGCAGCAGGTCCGCCGACCGGATGATCCGCAGCGAGGTCACGAGCACGACCCCGCCGAGGACGTTGAACAGGAGCACGTAGCCGAACCAGGCGGCCCACTGGCCGTAGGTGATCGCCGCACCGGCCTGGATCGCGCCGAAGACCAGCAGCGAGTCCAGGATCGAGTGGAAGAGTTGCAGACCGGCCAGCAGGAACCCGCCGGCGACTGCCGCGACGAGCTTCGCCGGGTCCGAGCTGGTGCCCTGCTGCATCCGCGTCACCAGGGTGATGGTGCTGCCACCGAGCACGGCGAGCACCGCGGTCTGCAGCCCGAAGGGCGCGTCGACGTAGTGCCGGGCGGACTCCTCGAGCACCGTGTGCCACTGCGGGAACGCCTGTACGACGAGCCACATCACGACCCAGCCGCCGGCGAGGTTGCTGACCAGCGTGCCGAGCCAGAGCCGGACGAGCTGCCGGACCGTGCCCTCGCGGGCGACGAGCGCAACGATCGGCATGAGGAAGTTCTCCGTGAAGAGCTCGCTGTGCGCCAGGTACAGCGCCACGAGCCCGATGCTGAAGGCGATGCCCGCGAGCAGGTGGCTGTCGGTCTCGTGCAGCACGGCGAGGTAGCCCATCACGCCGAGACCGATCTCCAGGCCGCCGGCGAAGCCCGTCGCCAGGACGACCCGGGTCGTGCGCTGCAGCCGTTCGGCGCCCTCGTCGACCACCGCGTCGAAGGACTCCTCGATCTCGTCCTCGACCGGGGCGTCGCTGTCGCCGACCTCGCGGCGTCGTTCGTCCGTCACCGGTCCGACCGTAGCCCCGCCGGACCCGGGCGGCGGCAGGGTGCGCATCCGGGCTCGGCACCCGCGGACGGAGGCCACGCACCACCACGCTTCCGGGACGGATCCTCACTTCTGCTGACGTCGAGGTCGAGGCGGCCGACAGGGGTCCGTGCGACCCGACGCACGCACCGCCGCCGAACCTCCGCCCCGGAAGGGACCCCTCCGTGCACCTGGTCCGCACCGTCGTCGTCACGCTCCTGCTCGGCGCGCTCTCGCTCGCGCCCGTCGTCACCGCGGATCCCGCTGCCGCGGCCACCCCGCCGCCGGACACCGCGGCCACCTCGGCCGCCGGGTCGGGTACCGCCGATCCGGCACACCCGCCGGCGGAGCGGCCCGCGGCGACCGCTGCCGACCCGGCCGTGCCGAGCGTCGACGGCGTGCGCGTCGGCGACGGGTCCTACGCGCCGACGCCGCCGGCCGAGATCGCGTCCATCGCCGACGTGCGGAAGACCGTCGATCAGCACCTGTACATCGACCCGTCGCAGCAGGGGAAGCCCGTCCCCACGAACCAGTGGTGGACCGACCTGCTCGTCAGCAGGTACTCCGGCGACATGTGGGCGTACCCGTTCGTCTCGTCGAACAGTGCGCAGGGGACGAAGGTGACCTACCCGAGGTCCTGGAACGCCGACGGCACCGCGATGCGCCTCGACGCCCCGGTCACCGTCGGCGGCACGGTCGACCCGACGCCCGACGCGACGGACCGGGTGCTCGCCGACTTCGAGGACGGCCTGCCCGACGGGTGGACCACGACCGGGGACGCCTTCGCTGGGACCGCCTCCGGCACCGCTCCCGGACAGAGCGCGGTGTCGGGCTGGCTCGGCCGCGGGTTCCTCGACTCGTTCACCGGCCGTGACGGCGACGGCGCGACCGGCACGCTCACCTCGCCGGAGTTCACCGTCGACCGGTCGACCCTGGCCTTCCTGGTCGGCGGCGGTCGGCACCCCGGTGCCGAGGCGGTGCAGCTGCTCGTCGACGGCGAGGTCGTCGCGGAGGCCACCGGCGCGGACAGCGAGGAGCTGCGGTGGGCGTCGTGGGACGTGAGCCCGTACCGCGGCGAGACGGCGCAGCTCCGGGTCGTCGACTCGCTCCGCGCCGGGTGGGCGCACGTCCTGGTCGACCAGGTGCTGCTCACCGACGCCCCGGACGGCGTCGCGCAGCGGTTCACCACGGCGTTCTCCGCCGACCGGGCCGACGCCCTGCGTTGGGGCGACTGGAACGTCAGCTGGCGGATGCCGCAGGCGGGCCCGGGTGGCCAGTACATGGACGTGACGAGCGTGCAGGGGTCGCCGTACGAGTGGTTCGAGTTCCACGGCATGACCCCACGGATCACGCTGCAGGACGGTGCCGTGCTCACCGACGGTGCCGGTGCCGAACTCACCGGCGTGATCACGACGGACCGGTTCGAGGTCCGGCAGGACGGGCACGTGTTCGGCGTGCACGCACCCGCAGGCACGACGTTCACCCGCTCCGGCACCACGCTCGAGGCGTCCGCGGGCACCCCCTTCCTCGTGCTCAGCGCCGTGCCCGAGCAGGGACTGACGCTCGACGACCTGCACCGGACTGCCTTCGCCGTGCCGCGGGACACCCGGATGGACTACTCGTACGACCCCGCGGCGGGACAGGTCGAGCAGCGGTGGTCGCTGCAGACCGACGTGCTGCAGGGCACGGACCACGACACCGTCCAGGGGTGGTTGCAGCACCAGTACGCGGAGGCGACGCACGACCTCGACTTCACCGGTGCGACCTACGCCACACCGCGCGGCACGATGAAGACGACCGTGGGGCACGACGGCTGGACGCTGCGGTACGCCTTCAGCGGGCTGACCCCGATCGGCGCCGAGCCGACGAGCACGGGCGACGACCCGTACCGCGAGGACGTCATGCGGCAGTACCTGTCGGAGTACGCCGAGAAGACGACCTACGGCGGCGACACCTACTGGGGTGGCAAGGACCTGCAGCAGCTCGGCGCGTACATGAGCGTCGCGGACCAGATCGGCGACACCGAGGACGCCGACCGGATGCGGGCGACCCTCGAGCGTGCGCTCACGGACTGGTACACGTACAGCCAGGGCGAGCGGGAGCACTTCTTCGCGATGTACCCGACGTGGAAGGCCCTGATCGGCTTCGGCGACTCGTACGGGTCCGCACAGTTCAACGACAACCACTTCCACTACGGCTACTTCACGCTCGCGACCGCACTGCTCGGTCGGGCCGATCCGGAGTGGGCCCAGCGGTACGGCGCGATGGCGACCCTGGTCGCGAAGCAGTACGCGAACTGGGACCGGGACGACGAGCGCTTCCCGCACTTCCGCACCTTCGGGGTCTGGAGCGGGCACTCGAACGCCGGCGGTGTCTCCTCGCCGGGCGGCAACAACCAGGAGTCGTCGTCCGAGGCGATCCAGTCCCAGGCCGGGCTGTTCCTGCTCGGCACCGTGCTGGGCGACCGCGACATGCAGGCAGCGGGTGCGGTGCAGTACGTCACCGAGCGTGCAGCCGTGCGCGACTACTACCAGAACGCCCACGGCAACCCGGCGTCGGCTTCGTACGACGGGAACGGTGCGTTCCCCGAGGCCTACGACGCGGGCCAGGCGGGCATCCTGTTCGACTCCGGCCAGGCCGAGGCGACGTACTTCTCCGGCGACCCCGCGTGGATCTACGGGATCCAGTGGATGCCGACCGCGCCGTGGTTCACGTACTTCGGGTGGGACCCGGACTTCTCGAGGGCCCTCATGCGGCAGATGATGGCCGCACGGGGCGAGGTCGTCGGGCAGGACGGCGTCGTGAACGGCAACGCCGGGCACGTGCAGATGCTCACGAAGAAGTGGTGGGGCGTCGGGACCTACGGGGACGTCGTGATCACGCAGGACCGGGTCGCCGCCATCGGCGAGCTGCAGGACGCGATCCGCGCCGTCGAGCGGAACCACCCGGGCTACGTGACGGCGAGGACCGCGTCCAACCCGCTGTACGACCGGTCGACGGACTCGCTGTACGTCTCGGTCGACGAGGACGGCTCCGTCGTGTTCCCGGCTCGGTACTGGACGCCCGAGACCCTGCCGGCGGCACTCGTGCCCGCGCAGCTCGACGGCCCGACGGCGGACCGGCAGCCGGGGGACTGGCCGACGCCGTCACCGCTCCTGCCGTTCCTCGTCACCGACTACCGGGCGGACCCCGCCACGATCGACCGGCTGTACGGCGTCGACCTGACCGACCACCGTCCGGGTGCCGACACGGCCCACGCAGCCGCGGTGTTCAGCGAGATGGGCGACGCGCTCGGCAACGTCGTCCTCGGGTTCCTCGCGCAGTACGACCCGGACACGTACGCCGACGTGCACGCCGCCCTCTGGGCCGACCAGGACCCGGCCGTGACCGGCCGGTCGATGGCCGGGATGGTCTACCACCAGGCGATGTCGAACCGCACCGTCGGGCACGAGGTCACCGACCGCCACACGTCCGACCCGCTGAGCCAGGTGTTCCGCGCTGCCGACGGCACGTACTCCTACGTGATCGACAACATCGACGACGTCCAGCGCACGTACGACGTCTTCGAGGGCCAGCGGGTCATCGGGCAGATCGCGGTACCCGCCCGGACGCAGATCACGTCGCACCTCGACGCCCGGCTGGCGGAGGTCGTCGTCGGGACCGAGGGCGACCCGCGGACGGTCACCCCGGGCAGCACGACCGTGTTCACCGCGACCGGCTACGACCAGTACGGCGCGACGATGCCGCTCGACGACGTGCGGTGGTCGACCAGTGCGGGGACGATCGACCAGGACGGCACCCTGCACGCGGGAGCGGCAGCGGACGAGGTGTCCGTCACCGCGACCGTCGGCACGGTCTCCGACTCGTACGAGCTCCGCGTCGCACCGGCGCCGCTGCTCACCGGCATCACGGTGACGCCCGACGTCACGCGCGTCGTGGTCGGCGAGCAGACGATCTTCTCGGCGACCGGGCACGACCAGTACGGCGACCCCGCGCCGCTGCCCACCGTCGTCACCTGGAGCACCACTGCACCCGGCACGGTCACCGGCGACGGGACGCTCACCACCTCGGCCCCAGGCGCGGGCTGGGTCGTGGCGACCGTCGGTGACGTCGAGGGTGCTGCCGTCGTGTCGTCGATCGCGTCGGTGCCCGTCGTCAGCGGGACCTCCGCCGTGGCGAGCTCGACGGACGGGGGCAACACCGCGGCGAAGGCCGTCGACGGGGACCCCGCCACCCGGTGGGAGAGTGCGCACGGCGTCGACACGGTGGACCTGACGCTCGACCTCGGTTCCGTGCGGGACGTCGAGGAGGTCCGGGTCACGTGGGAGAACGCCGCCGCGGCACGGTACGTCGTGCAGGTGTCCGACACGGACGACGGCCCCTGGCGGGACGTCCGCACCGTGACGAACACGGACGCCTCGGTCGACACCGTGCCGGTCGGAGCGACCGGCCGCTTCGTGCGGCTGCACCTGACCGACCGGCTCACCCAGTACGGCTACTCGGTGTGGGACGTGCAGGTGACCGGAACACCGACCGCGTCCGACGTGGACGTCCGTGACCTGCTGGTCGCCCCGCGCAGCGCCACGGTGCTGCCCGGCACGTCCGTCCGGCTCGCCGCGTACGGCTACGACGCCGACGGGTACGGCGGACTGCTGACCGGTGGTGCCCGACCCACCTGGACCGCCGACGAGGGCACGACGGTGAGCGCCTCGGGCACGGCGACGGTCCCTGACCGGGGCGGCGTGACGACGACGGTGCACGCCACCCGTGGAGGCGCGACCGGGCAGACCGTCCTCAGGACGCTCGACCAGGGCGGGGCACCGGTCGTGTCCCGCGACGTCGCCGTCGGCAAGCCGGTGACGACCTCGTCGGACGAGCGCGGCGACCTGTCCGGCGACGCGGCGGTCGACGACGACGACACGACCCGGTGGTCGAGCACCGCCCGCGACGGGGAGTGGCTCGCCGTCGACCTCGGTTCGGTGCTGCCGCTCGACCGCGTCGAGGTCGCCTGGGAGGCGGCAGCGGCCGCGTCCGACCACGTCGAGGTGCGCGACCGGGCATCGGACCCGTGGCGTACGGTCGCGACGACGACCGATGGCAGGGGTGGGACCGAGACGCACGCCCTCGACGGCGTCCGCGCCCGCTTCGTGCGCCTGGTCGCCGACACGCGCACCACGCAGTACGGCGTCTCCGTGTGGTCGTTCCGGGTGTTCTCCACCGAGGGCGCACCGACGCCGGACCTCGCCCGCCGCGCCGTGGTGTCGTCGTCCGGCGACGAGTCGGCGGG
>CAJYIG010000015.1 GCA_913774725.1 uncultured Curtobacterium sp.
TGATGCCCTCGATCCCGTCGAGGCCGAGGAGCTTGTTCGAGTTCTCGATCTGCCCGGCCCCGGGCACCGTCACCTGCTGCGTGCCGACGATCTCCTTCACGACCGGGTCCGCCAGCGCGAGCTGCCCCAGGCGCACGAGGTCCGTCGCGGTCGACTGGTTCGCCGGGTCGAGGCCCGTCGGCTCGTGGATCGTCGTGTCGTCGAGGCCGTGTGCCTCCAGCCAGGTCGAGGCCGCGCGCTGGTACGCGTCCATCGACCCGAAGGCCCAGAGCGCCAGGGCACCGGCGTAGTTGTTCGCCGACTTCATCAGCATGACCTGCATGGTCTGGTACTCGGACAGCTGCAGACCGTCCGGCATCGGAGCGACCTCGCCGTTCTGCGCGAGGTAGTCGGCGTACAGCGCCTGCATCTGTGCGTCGAAGCGGATCGTCGGCCCGGACGCCCCGCGGTCGAGGGGCTTCGCGTCGAGCACGACCAGGGCCGTCACGACCTTCGTGATGCTCGCGATGGACCGCGGCTCCGTGTCGCCGCTCGTGCGGAGGCTCTCGGGGAACCCGGTGGCCTGCACCGCGGTCGCGCCGTAGCCCGGGAACCGCAGGTCGGGCAGGGTCGAGGTCGGGGCGGAGTACGTCGTCGTGGTGGCGCTCGCCGGGGCGAACGGCACGACCGCGACGGCCACGAGATACCCGACGGCAAGCAGGAGCACCGCGACGACGCCGATCATCACGGGCCTCCGGACGGCGGAGCGGGGGCTGCGGACGGGACGGGGCACGGGAACCGAGGGTAGCGGGCCGTGCCGGGACGTCGGCCGACAGCGGACCGGCAGCCGACGCCGGCCAGCGGACTCGGGTCGCCCCCGCCGTGTGACGAACACGTAAAACATCGCGCTGCGGCCCCCGTCCGACGTCGGGCTGCCCCTAGCGTGCTGGACATGCACCACGGATCCACCCCGGGCGCCCCGTCGGGCGGCCGCACCACCGCACCGCCCACCGTCGGCCGCACGAGCGCGACAGGGACGACGGACCCGACGAGCACGACGAGCACGACGACCACGACGCCGGTGCTCCAGCAGGGGACCGGCCCCGTCCGCTCGTCCCGGTACCTGCCCGCCGAGGCGGACCGGGTGCTCTGGGGGCGACTCCCGAACGGCGACGACCGCCCCGTCGTCACGCTCGCGCCCGGCGACGACCTGACGATCGACACGGTGAGCCACGAGGGACTCCTGCCGGACCAGGGCAGCGACCCGGTGGCCTTCTTCGGCCGTCACGGCGTCCCACCCGAGCACGTCCTCGCCGACGCCGTCGCGATCGCCAGGGCGGGTCGCCGCCACCCCGAGCAGGACGGCCCGCACGTCGTCACCGGGCCGATCGCCGTCGAGGGTGCCGAGCCGGGCGACGTCCTCACCATGACCGTCCTCGAGACGCTTCCCCGCGTGCCCTACGGCGTGGTGTCCAACCGGCACGGCCGCGGGGCGCTGCACGGCGAGTACCCCGTCGACGGCACGACCGTCAGCGTCTTCGCCGACGTGGTGCCGGGCGACGACGGCCCCCGCGGCCGCATCCCGATCACGGAGGGCGGCGACCGGTACGCCCGCTTCCCGCTCGCGCCCTTCCTCGGGATCATGGGCGTCGCCACGCCCGGTGAACGGCTGCACTCGGTGCCGCCCGGCCGCCACGGCGGCAACATCGACGTGAACCTGCTGCAGGTCGGTGCGCAGCTGCACCTGCCCGTGCTCGTGCCCGGTGCGCTGGCGTACGTCGGCGACCCGCACTTCGCGCAGGGCGACGGCGAGGTCGCGCTCACCGCGATGGAGGCCTCGCTCCGTGCGACCGTGCGCTTCGACGTGACGCCGGCCGCCGAGGCCGCGCAGCAGTTCGGCGAGCTCGTCTGGCCGCTCGTCGAGACGCACGAGCACCTGGTGCCGACCGGGCTCGACCCCGACCTCGACGAGGCCGTCCGCGCCTGCGTCCGACACGCGATCGCGATCCTCGGCGCCCGGTACGGCATGGAGCCGCACCTGGCGTACGCCTACCTCAGCGCAGCGACCGACTTCGACGTCTCCCAGGTGGTCGACCTGGTCACCGGAGCGCACGCCCGCATCCGCAAGGCCGACTTCGAGGACGTCCGGTGAGCGCCGCGGCACCCAGCGCCGGCGGTCCGTCCGGACCCCCCGGGCTCCTCGACGCCCTCGACGCCTACGAGCGGGCGCTCGCGCAGGACGACCTGGCCGCGCTCGACGACGCCTTCGTCCGCTCCCCGTCGACGCTCCGCGGGGACGACCGCGGGCTGCTCGTCGGCCACGACGCGATCAGCGCGTTCCGCGGGACGCGGGGCGGGATCGCCCCACGGCACCTGAGCCGTGTCGAGGTCCGCGTGCTCGCCGAGGACCTCGCCCTCGTGGTCTCGGTCTCCACGTTCCGCGACGGCGGGTCGGGCCTGCAGACCCAGCTCTGGCGGCGCGACGCCGACGCGTGGCGCATCGAGGCGGCACACGTCACCGCCCGACAGCGCCCACTCGACACCACGGTCTGGCGCGTCGTCGGCGACCCGCTCCTCCCGCCCACCGGCAGCGGACCCCTCGACGGTCGCACGGTGGCGGT
>CAJYIG010000016.1 GCA_913774725.1 uncultured Curtobacterium sp.
AGTGGCCGAAACCCGCGTTGTTCACGACCACGTCGAGTCGACCGAAGTGCTCCGCGGCCTGCTGCACGGCAGCGACGTCCGCAGCCTTGTCGGTGACGTCGAGCCGGATCGCCAGGAAGGTGTCGGGATACTGGTCGACGAGCGCCTGCACGTCGTCGGTGTTCCGCGCGGTGCCCGCGACGGAGTCCCCGCGCTCCAGGGCGGCCTCCGCCCACTCGCGGCCGAAGCCCTTCGATGCTCCGGTGATGAACCAGGTCTTCGCCATGTCGTGCCTCCAGTTGCTGTTCGGGTGACCGCGAGCAGGCAACGCCCGTCGCCCGAACGCGACCTGGGTGCCCGGGTGACAGCACCCGCTGGACCGGCACGGAGCGGTCGACGAGCACCATGGCCCCATGAGCCAGTACGAGAAGCGCGACCCGAACTCCCTCTACGCGAAGCCCCCGTTCCCGGAGCAGGAGCAGTCGCTCCCCGGTGCCGCGTGGAAGATGGACCCGGAGCCCGACCACGGTGAGCAGAGCTACGTCGGCAAGGAGCGCCTGACCGGCTTCCGTGGCATCGTCACCGGCGCCGACTCCGGCATCGGACGCGCGGCCGCGATCGCGCTCTCCCGCGAGGGCGCCGACCTCGTCCTGTCCTACCTGCCCGACGAGCAGGAGGACGCCGAGCAGGTCCGTGACCTCCTGGAGTCCGAGGGGCGCAAGGCCGTCCTCGTCCCGGGCGACATCTCCGACGAGCAGTACTGCAAGGACCTCGTCCAGAAGGCCGTCGACGAGCTCGGTGGCCTCGACACGCTCGTCATGGTCGCCGGTCGCATGGACAGCAACGACGACATCCTGTCGCTCACCACCGAGCACTTCGACTCGACGTTCAAGACGAACATCTACTCGCTGTTCTGGCTGACGCAGGCGGCCGTGCCGCACCTCGAGCCCGGATCCACGATCGTCACGACCGGCTCGATCCAGGCAGCCACCCCGTCGCCCGACAAGATCGACTACGCGATCTCGAAGAGCGCGGTCAAGACCTTCACCGAGGCCGTCGCCCAGCAGCTCGCCCCGAAGGGCATCCGCGTGAACTCGGTCGCACCGGGTCCGGTGTGGACGCCGCTGCAGCCCGGCTCGGACGACGCGCAGACCGTGGCGCACTTCGGTGAGCAGTCGCCGTTCGGCCGCCCCGGCCAGCCCGCCGAGCTCGGTGCCGCCTAGGTGCACCTGGTCAGCCCGGAGTCGAGCTACCAGTCCGGCTCGACCGTCACGATCGCGGGCGGGACCCCCGCGTTCTAGACAGCACCCTCGCCGACCCGGCCGTTCCGCGCGGAGGAAGCCGTTCCGCGCATGGTGGGTCGTTCCTCCTGCCCTGGTACGCGCGGATCGGCATCCCAGGTCGCCCGCGATGGGAAGGAACGCGCGTCGACGACGGACGGGAGGCGCGGTGCCGACCAGCACCGCGCCTCCCGTCCGTCGCACGCTCGCGAGCGCGCCCGGGGTGCTCAGCCCTGCGGCGGTGCGTACAGCTGCAGGTCGTTGCCCTCGCTGTCCTGGAAGGGGACGATCTTCCCCCACGGGTGCTCGCTGACGTCACCCGCGAACTCGACACCCTTCGACCGCAGGTCGGCGACCTCGTCCTCGATGCTCCCGTCCGGCTGGAACGAGACGACTGCGCCGCCCCCGCTCGACGGGCTCGCCGACTCCCGGCCGTTCAGGCCGATGCGCAGCCCGTTCGCGTCGATCTCGCTCCAGTCGTCGTCCTCACTCGCGACCGTCAGGCCGAGCGTGTCCCGGTAGAACGCGACCGCGCGCTGCATGTCGCTGACCGGTACCCACACTGCTGCCACTCCGCTTGCCATGGTGTTCCTCTCCGTCGTGCCGTCTCGTACCCGGGCGACGGTAGGTCGCGCGGTTGCGTGCGGACACAGGCGGGGTGGTGTCCCAGCGACCCGGTGGCAGTGTCGGGGACGACGACGGGAGCAGGGCATGGCCGGTGTGACGCACGTGGTGCTGGTGCAGTGGGACGCAGGACGGGACGGGATCGGCGAGCACGCCGCACGGGCGGACGACCTGTGCCGCGAGCACCTGCCCCGGATCGACGGGGTGGAGTCCGTGCACTCGGGGCCGAGCATCAGCACCGAGGGCAAGGAGGGTGGCTTCGACTGGATGCTCACCGTGCGCTTCCGTGACCGCGAGGCGCTCGCCGGCTACCTGCCGCACCCCGAGCACCGGCCGGTCGCCGACCACATCGGAGCGGGCAGCAGCAGCGTCGTCGTGTTCGACGTCGAGGACTGAGCCGCGACGTCGTCCGCACGGCCGCGAGCAGCTGGCTGTGTGGTCTCTGATCTGGGCGGCCCGTGCGTGGCGGGCACGAGCGGTTCCTCCTGGGACGATGGGCTGATGAGCACCGAGCCCGAGCGCCGCCGCAGGAGGGCCGACGTCGTCGGCATCCTCGAGCCGAACCCCCATCCGCTGGCGACCGTCACGATCGGCATCGGGGCAGTGGTCGTGCTGACGGTGATCGGCTTCTTCCTCGGCTCGGTGGACATCGGCCTCGCGAAGGCGTTCAACACGCTGCACACGGGTGCGGTCGGCGCGTTCACGACGGCGGTCTACCACGTCATCAGCCCGGTGCCGGCGATCGCGATCACGTTCGTCGTCGCGGGCATCATCTGGTGGCGGGCCAGGGACATCCGGCCGGCGCTCGGGTTCGGGATGACGATCGCGATCACGTGGCTGCCCTCGGCGGTCGTCAAGGAGATCGTGCACCGCGCCCGGCCCGACGTGGCGCTGCTGCCGCACCCGTTCCCCGTCCAGCCCGACCCCGGGTACCCGAGTGGCCACACGGTCTACATCACCGCGTTCGTGATCGCGCTCGTCTGGGTCGTCCGCGAGACACGGTGGCACCAGGTCGCCCGGGTCGCCGGTGTCGTGGCGATCGTGGTGGTGTTCCTGTCGGTGTCGATCGACGCGGTGCACTACCCGACCGACGCCGCGGCCTCGATCCTGTGGGCACTGGCGGTGGCACCGGCGGCCCGGGTGGTGTGGGTGGACTGGGCGATGCCGCGCATCCCGTTCCTCCGCCCCCGGGAGGGCGCCTCGGTGCCGCTCGGTCGCCGCCACTGAGCGCGTGAGCCGGGCGGCGTCGGCGGCTACGCCCGGCTGCGCCGCGCTGCAACGAGCGCGACGACGGCGACCACCGCGGCAGCGAGCATCACGACCGCGAGCGGCGCCGCGGTGCCCTCGCCCCCGATGCTGACGAGCGGTGACACGAGCGCCGCGAGCCCGAACTGCAGCGCCCCGAGCACGGCCGACGCACTGCCGGCGACCCCGGGCACCGCCCCGAGCGCCAGCGCCGTGGCGTTCCCGAGCACGAGGCCGAGCGACCCGACCGCGGTGAACAGCGGCACCGCGAGCCAGAGGACCGGTGCCCCGGTCGCGACGAGCAGCGCGAACGCGACGGTCGACGCCACCACGAGGGTGATGCCGAGCGTCAGGACGCCCTCGACCGACCGGGTCGCGGTGAGCTTCGCCGACAGGATGCTCACGCCCATCAGCGCGAGTGCGTTCAGGCCGAAGGCGAGCCCGTAGCCGACGGTGTCGAGGCCGAGCATGCCCTGGTACAGGAACGGCGACGCCGAGATGTACGCCATCATCACCGCGAACGCGAAGCCGAAGACCGCCGTGTAGCCGAGGAAGGTCCGCGACCGCAGGGCCCGCAGCGGCGAACCGGACGCCACGCGCTCGGCCCGCAGGGCGTCGCGGCGCGACCGCAGGTGCGTCTCCCGCACGACGACGAGCACGGCGACGAGCATCAGCACCGACAGGCCGAGCACGATCGACAGCAGTCCGCGCCACCCGATGGGTGCGGTGAGCAGCCCGCCGAGGAGCGGGGCCACCACGGGTGCGACCCCGCCGACGATCATCATGAGCGAGAACGCCCGCGCCGCCGGCTTGCCGGTCGCGAGGTCGGAGATCACGGCGCGGCCGATCACCATGCCGGCCGCGCCGCCGAGGCCCTGCAGCAGCCGGGCGACGATCAGCACCGCCACGTTCGGCGCGAGCACCGCTGCGGCGCTCGCGAGGACGCAGAGCGCGGCTCCGGCGACGAGCGGGGGCACGCGGCCGAAGCGGTCCGACAGGGGGCCGAAGACGAGCTGACCGGCGGTCACCCCGACCAGGAACGCGGTCAGGGTGAGCTGCACGGTCGTCGCGGACGCCGCCAGCTCCGTGGTCATCCGGGGGAACGCCGGCAGGTACAGGTCGGTCGCGAAGGGCGCGACCGCGCTGAGCAGGCCGAGCACGAGCAGCAGCGGTGTCGTGATGCCCGTGGGGCGGGTGGAGGGCGTCGCCGTCGAGGCGCGGATCGATCCGGTGTCCGTCGTCATGGTTATGAAAGCATAACTCATTGCTGCCGACCGGTACAGTGGCGGCATGGCACCAGCGGTCTCCGACGACGCCCTCGCCGAGTTCGCCGACGTCGTCCTGCGCATCGG
>CAJYIG010000017.1 GCA_913774725.1 uncultured Curtobacterium sp.
GGGGTGACGGCATCCGCGAAGCCTTCACGAAGGCCACCCGCCGCCTGTCGCTCTCGGGCACCCCGTTCCGGTCGGACACCGCACCGATCCCGTTCGTGCAGTACGCCCCCGACGAGCAGGGGATCCGCACGTCGGTCTCCGACTACAACTACGGCTACGGTCGGGCGCTGAAGGACGGCGTCGTCCGCCCGGTCCTGTTCATGGCCTACGCCGGGCAGATGCGCTGGAAGACGCGCATGGGCGACGAGATGTCCGCGTCCCTCGGCGAGCAGGTCACGAAGGACATCACGGCCCAGGCCTGGCGGACCGCGCTCTCGCCCGAGGGTGAGTGGATGCCCGCCGTGCTCTCGGCAGCCGACAAGCGACTGACCGAGGTCCGTCGCGGCGTCCCGGACGCCGGCGGCCTGGTGATCGCGACCGACACCACGACCGCCCGCGCCTACGCCCGGATCCTGCAGCAGATCACCGGCGAGCGACCCACCGTGGTCCTCTCCGACGAGGCAGCCGCATCGAGCCGGATCCAGGCGTACTCCGAGGACACCTCCCGGTGGATGGTCGCCGTCCGCATGGTGTCCGAGGGCGTCGACGTGCCCCGGCTCTGCGTCGGCGTGTACGCGACGAGCGCGAGCACCCCGCTGTTCTTCGCCCAGGTGATCGGCCGCTTCGTCCGGGCTCGTCGCCGCGGGGAGACCGCGAGCGTGTTCCTGCCGAGCGTGCCCGGTCTGATGGCGCTGGCGGCGTCGCTCGAGCTCGAGCGCGACCACGCCCTCGACCGGCCGAAGGACAGCGACGACGGGATGTACAACCCCGAGGACGCCATGGTCGCCGAGGCGAACAAGGAGGACCGGGCGTCGGAGAGCCTGCTCGAGGTGCAACCGTTCGAGGCGCTCGACTCGCAGGCGTCGTTCGACCGGGTGCTCAACGACGGCGGCGAGTTCGGTACCGGGGGCGAGGTCGGCTCGCTCGAGGAGCTCGACTTCATCGGCATCCCGGGCCTCCTCGAACCCGACCAGGTGCGCGACCTGCTGCGGGCACGCCAGGCGTCGCAGGCGAAGCGGTCGAAGGGCCGCGCCGCGAAGGACGGCATGCCGAAGCCGAAGCCGGACGAGGCGCGCCCGATGTACCAGACGCTCAAGGAGCAGCGGACCGAGCTCGCACGACTCGTGTCGATCTGGTCGCGGCACGCGAACGAACCGCACGGCGCGATCCACGCCGAACTCCGTCGGATCAGCGGTGGACCCGCCGTGGCGCAGGCGAGCATCGAGCAGATCCAGAAGCGCATCGACGTGCTGCGCTCCCGCATCGGGAACCGCCGGTGATCGAGCCCGTGGACGACCGGACGTGGCTCGTGAAGCGCACGCCGGAGTCGTCACCCGAGGCGATCATCGACCGCTTCGGCGGCGGGTACCGCCTGCGCCGGTTCTCGCTCACCGAGTCCCGCCGGACCCAGCACGGTGTCTTCACCGGCCCGGAGCTGGCCGAGACCGCGTGGTGGCGCCTGCAGGACCGTCCGCGCGGCCGGTGACGACCGAGTGGCTGATCCGGTTGCGGAGCGCGGACGGGGCGGCGCGGCTTGGTGACGTCCGAGGGCAACTTCCGGTAGACCGGGTGCATGGCAGACTCCATCCCTCACGTCCTCGTCCTCGGCGGCGGTTCCGCCGGCTACACCACGGTCAAGCAGCTCCAGAAGCACGCCGCGACCGTGCCGATGCGGATCACGCTGGTGGACCAGAACACGTACTACACGTACCTGCCGTTCCTGCCGGAGGTCGCGGGCGGGCACATCGCCCCGAAGGACGTGACCTTCGAACTCCGTCGTGCGCTGAAGAAGACCCGCGTCATCCAGGGCAAGGTCACCGGCATCTCCTCGAAGGACAAGACGGTCTCGATCGCCACGGCCGGCGGTGACGACCGCACGCTCGGCTACGACCAGCTCGTCGTCGCGCTCGGCTCGGTGACCCGCACGTTCCCGACCCCCGGGCTCGAGGAGTACGGCGTCGGCTTCAAGACCGTGGAAGAGGCCGCCTACGTCCGCGCCAAGCTGCTCGACAACATCGCGAAGGCCGCTGCCACCCGCGACGAGGACGAGCGTCGTCGCCTGCTCACGAGCATCTTCGTCGGCGGTGGCTACACGGGTGTCGAGGCGATCGGTGAGCTCTTCGACGTCTCGCAGGCCGCCATCAAGACCTACCCGTCGCTCGCCGGCGAGCAGCCGCGATGGGTGCTCATCGACGCGCTGGACCGCGTCGCGCCGGAGGTCGGCCCGGAGCTGTCGAAGTGGACCCTCGAGTCGCTCCGCGCCCGCGGCATCGACGTCCGACTGAAGACCACCATGCCGAGCGCCGAGGGCGGCGTCATCAAGCTCTCGGACGGCGACGAGTTCGCCGCCGGGCTGCTCGTCTGGACCGCCGGGGTCAAGCCGAACCCGCTCCTCGACGCGTCCGACCTGCCGCGCGGACCGAAGGGCCACCTCGCCGCGAACGCGAAGCTCCAGGTCGAGGCCGAGGACACCCACGAGGTCGTCCCCGGCGTCTGGGGCCTCGGCGACGTCGCGCAGGTCCCCGACCTGACCGCCGAGAAGCAGCCGGCCTACTACCCGCCGAACGCGCAGAACGCCGTCCGCCAGGCCGTCGTCGCCGCCGACAACGTGGTCGCCACGATCACCGGCAAGCCGCTCGAGGAGTACCGCCACCCGTCGATCGGCACCGTCGCCTCGTACGGCGTCGGCAAGGGAGCGGCGAACATCAAGGGCGTCAAGATGACGAACCTGCTCGCGTGGATGGCCCACCGCGCGTACCACGTGTACGCGATGCCGACGCTGAACCGGAAGGTCCGGATCGTCATCGGCTGGATCACCGGTGCGGTGTCCGGTCGCGACGCGACCTCGCTCATCAAGGAGACCGATCCGCGACGCAACTTCGTCGAGGCCTCCAAGAGCTGACGCCACCACTCGACGGACGGGAGGCGCGGTACCGGACGGCACCGCGCCTCCCGTCCGTTCTGTGTCACGTCTGCTGTCGCGTCCGGGGCCGAGGTGCGGCAGACTGACTCCCTCGGTGCCGTGCACGGAGGTCCACGACGAGGAACCCGGCCGTGCCCACCACCCCCTGTCCCCGCTGTGCGTCGACCCGTGGCGCGGGTCTGCACCGTTGCCCCGGTCCCGCTGACGCTGTCCGGTGGCTCCGTCTCCCGCAGGGTGCTGAGGCGCTGCTCGCGGTGCTGTCGACCGTCGGACGACCGCTCGTCGTCGGCGGT
>CAJYIG010000018.1 GCA_913774725.1 uncultured Curtobacterium sp.
ACCACCTATGTGAGACAGATGGGTAGAGCTGCGTGCGACCGCGACGGCTCGTACGCCGGAGGACCGGTTATTGAGACGCAGCGATCGCGAGCAGGGCGACCTCGACGACAGCGTCGGAAGGCATGTCCGGGTAGTAGTTCTCGCGCAGCTGTTGGGCGAAGAGCTGCATGTCAGTCTCAGGAGGCTGGTGGGCTTGTTCGGCGGTGAGGCTGTCAAGCCGGTATTGGTGCACAGCGTCCGCGAGAGCCTGACTCTGGTCACGAAGTGGGGCATCGACCGTCGTCTGCGCGAGGTCCGGTCCATGGTGAAGGACCACCGCCGGCTGCCGTCCGTGCGGCGGAGTGCTCACATTGCTCAGCGGTACCTCCCGCGCTGACCAGCGGCGCCAGAACCGACGCATCTGCCAGGTGGCTGGACCCGACGCTTAAACGCCGAGCTGTCACTGACATCCTACCGCTTCTTCTTGGAAGGCCCTGATCATCGACACCGCGACGATTCCTCCTGCCACAACACGCCCGCGGCGCTTCGACAATGCTCGGACTCTCTGGAGTTTCGTGCGTCCGCGCCGCCGCCGACTCGTGATCGGTTTCGGTCTCGGCCTAGGCGCCACGGCCGCTGGCCTGGCTACTCCGTTGGTCACGAAGTGGCTCCTCGACTCGCTTGGGCAGCCGCAGAGCGCCAGCGCACCGGTCGTGCTCCTCGTGGCTTTGGTCGTCGTGAGTGCTGGCTTCGGCTACAGCCAGCAGGTCGTCCTCGGAACGCTCGCCGAGGACATCGTCTTCGACGTCCGCGGTCTCCTCGCCGGACGGTTCATCCGGGGACGGGTCGCCGATGTGCGTGCCCTGTCAGCGGGTGAGGTCGTCACGAGGGTGACCTCCGACACCGTGCTCCTTCGACAAGCAGCGTCGACGAGCCTGGTCAACCTCGTCAACGCGGTCATCAGCCTGGCTGGCTCGATCGTGCTGATGTCGGTGCTCGACATCCCGCTCGTCGTCGTCGCCGCAGTCGCCGTCGCTCTCGTCGGTGGTTTCGCCGCGAGCTTGATGCCCCGCATCGGCAGGGCGCAGCAGGACGCGCAAGACGCTGTCGGGCGTCTCGGATCCCTGCTGGAGAGCAGCAACCGTGCGCTCCTGACGATGAAGGTCGCCCGCGCCGAGGACACGGAGCTGCGCCGCGTCACCACCGAAGCTCACGCTGCTCGGCGGCACAGCCTCCGAGCGGTTCGGACCGAAGCAGTCGCGTGGAGCGCAGCAGGCGCGGGAATTCAGCTCGCGATCATCGGGGTCCTAGCGATCGGTGCGTGGCGAGTTGGACTCGGGCTGCTCGAGGTGTCCACGCTCGTTGCGTTCCTGCTCTACGCCTTCCAACTCGTCGAACCCGTCAACGAGATCACAATGAACCTCGCCGACCTGCAGGCCGGCACGGCCGCGGCCGCCAGGATCCGCGAGACCGACACAATCGTCCTCGAAGAAACGGAGCACGGCGCCCCGGTCGCCGCTGCTGCAGCCGACGCGGGCGGGATCCGCTTCGAACACGTCACCGCAACGCACCGCGGCGCACGAGAACCCGCCGTCCGTGACCTCTCCGTGAGCTTCCCGGCACGGGGAACGGTCGCAATCGTCGGACCATCCGGCGCCGGCAAGACCACGCTCCTCGCACTGCTTCTCGGTTTCGTGCAACCCGACCACGGGCGCATTCTGTTCAACGGTGTCGATACCGCCGACCTTGCGCTGTCCTCCGTGCGGGAGCAGTTCGCGTACGTCGAACAGGACACCCCGCTGCTGTCCGGTTCAGTCCGGTTCAACCTCACCTACGGCGACCCGGCCCTCGACGACGCCGAACTCTGGCGGGCGCTGAACGCCGTCCGGCTCCGGGAGACAATCGAACAGCTCGATGGCGGGCTGGACCAGATCGTGAGCGCAACGCAGTTCTCCGGCGGGCAGCGGCAACGGATCGCCCTCGCACGAGCGCTCGTGACTCGCCCGCGGGTGCTGCTCCTCGATGAGGCGACCGCACAACTCGACGCCATCACGGAAGCTGCCGTCCGGGACACCGTCGCGACGGTCGCTACCGACGCGCTGGTGGTCACCATCGCTCATCGCCTGACGAGCATCGTCGACGCGAACCAGAGCATCGTCATGCAGGCCGGCTCGATCGTCGCGACCGGCACCCACGAGAAGCTGCTGGAGGGCGGTGGGCTGTACGCGCGTCTGGTGGATTCGTTCCGGATGCCACCATCTCTGGTGGGACCACGTGAGTCCGCACCATCCACGACGCCCGGATCCGCGGGTTCGTTGTGAGCACTATCGGAGCGCTTCTCCTCGGTGCGCTTCTCGAGGCCCCGACCCGATCGGGTCCAGTGACGGCTTGCTCGCGCTCGACAGCGTCAGCCGATTCGCCACCACAGTCCTGCCAGCGCTTTCGATGGCGGGCCCGCGCCGTTGCGGAACCGCCGGGATCCGGAGGATGCTCGCGCATCCGACTGCTGCCGGTCGAAACATCGGCGTCGAGGTGCCCAGGCGCCGCGCGTTGCGTCATGGCGCGATGAACGAGACTCCCGACGACGCCACTGCCCAGGAGCACCAACAGGGCGGTGGGAACGTCAGTCGTTCACGGTCGGCTATCCGACGGGGAGTCGGGCCACATCTCACCGTCGCTGCGGTGCTCACGGTCGGACTGCTCGTGATGGTCGCCGCGACGTGGCTGTTCTCGATCGTCTACGCGGCTGTGACCGACGATCAGAGCGTGGCACGGCTGGACGAGCCCGCGTTGGCACTGGCGATGCACGTCCGCTCGCCGTGGCTCGACAGTGCGCTCACGGTGTTCACGAACACGGGCGGCACGGTCGGACTTCCGATCCTCGGTGGCGTCACCATCGTGGTCCTCTGCTGGAAGAGCCATGGGTGGACGCCGATCGTGCTCGGGGTGACCGCTGGCGGCGGATCACTCCTGATGACCATCGCCGGCAAGGACTTCTTCGGCCGCGATCGTCCCCCACGAGCCGATGCGGTGCCGCCGTACGAGACGAGCACGTCGTTCCCGTCTGGCCACACCCTCAACGCGACGGTCGTCTTCGGGATCATCGCCTACGTCCTGATCGTGCACCAGTCGCGCCGCACACTCCGGACGGTGACGATCACCAGCGCGGCAGTGCTCGCCGTCGCGATCGGGCTCAGCCGCGTCTACTTGGGACACCACTGGCTCACCGACGTCCTCGCCGCCTGGTTCCTCGCGCTCGCGTGGCTCGCCGTCATCATCACCGCCCACCGACTCTGGCTACGCCTCTACAACGCCACGCCTCCGCGAGATAGCCCGCGACCACCACAACGGGCGTCCCATAGCCGATGACCACCGGGCAGTCGGGTGCCTACCGGTCGCGGAGGATGCCGAGGAACTCGTCAGCCATCCCGAGGTGCTGTTCGAGCTTTGCGCGACGTTCTTCGGTGTCGCGGATGTACTCGTCGAGCTGATCGCGGAGACGCGCTCGCTCACTGTCGTCGCCGGTGACTTCGAGGGCATCGACGACGGCGAGGAGTTCGCCCATCTGCTCAAGCGTGAACCCGAGCGGTTTCATCCGCCGGATGATGAGCAGCCGGGTGAGGTCGGTGTCGGTGTAGAGCCGGAAGCCACCCTCGGTGCGACCCGACGGGCGGAGGAGCCCGACCTCGTCATAGTGACGGATCGTACGGTTCGACAATCCGGTGCGGTCGGCGAGCTCGCCGATGTGCATCGTCGTCGGTACCGCGTCGTCCGTCATCTCGGCGGCCTTTCCGTGCTCGTGCTGCGTCGTGGCGAGCGTAGCGCTGCCCGGTCCGCGCGACCTGCGCTCGCTGCGACGAAGCCGGTCAGTGAGCGCGGAGTTCCTCGAGGAACTCGTCGACCATGTGCAGCTGCTCGTCGAGGCGGTCCCGCCGTGTCTCAGCATCCCGGATGAACGCGGCGACCCGGGACCGCACCGCGGTCACGTCGACGTCGGCCTGTGCTTCGTCGAGCACCTTCACCGCGTCCACCAGGATCCCGGCCTCACCGAGGGAGAACCCGAGCGGCTTCATCCGCCGCACCATCAGCAGCCGGGCGACGTCGTCCTCCGAGTACAACCGGAACCCACCGTCGGTCCGTCCCGACGGGTGCAGCACCTCTGCGGCGTCGTAGTCGCGGATTGTCTTCACGCTCAAGCCCGTGCGCTCGGCGACCTCGCCGATGTGCATCAGGTACTCGGTCGACGTCGACCGTTCATCGTTGCCCACTTGCACATCAACCCTTCCGTTGCGTTAGAGTCGAACCATACCAACCCTCCCGCTGCGGAAAGGTTCGGATGTGCCGGACGCTCTGATCCCGCCGGCCGTGCGCGATGACGCGCCCCACGACAGCTCTCGCGGGCGCAGCGCCCGCACCCCATCCGAAGGAGAACCGTGACGACCGTCACGCAGTCGGTGCCCGTCCAGGCGCACCACAGTCCCACCGTCCTGTCCGCCCTGCGGAACCCGAAGATCCTTCTCCGCGAGGTCCTCGCCGGTCTCGTCGTCGCCCTCGCGCTGATCCCCGAAGCGATCTCGTTCTCCATCATCGCCGGCGTCGACCCCCGCGTCGGCCTGTTCTCCGCGTTCGTGATGGCCGTCGTCATCTCGTTCGTCGGCGGCCGCGCCGCGATGATCACCGGCGCCACCGGTGCGATCGCCCTCGTCGTCGCCCCCGTCATGAAGGAACACGGCCTCGACTACCTGATCGCGACCGTCCTCCTCGGCGGTGTCTTCCAGCTCGTCCTCGGCGGACTGGGCGCGGCGAAACTGATGCGGTTCGTGCCGCGGTCGGTGATGGTCGGGTTCGTCAACGCGCTCGCGATCCTGATCTTCACCGCGCAGCTGCCGAACATCATCGGCGTCTCCTGGCTGGTCTGGCCGATCGCCGCCGCCGGCATCGCGATCATCGTCCTGCTACCCCGGATCACGAAGGCCATCCCCGCACCGCTCGTCGCGATCGTCGTCCTGACCCTGGTGACCGTGTTCGCATCCATCGCCATCCCGACCGTCGGCGACGAGGGCAAGCTGCCCGACAGCCTCCCGACCCTGTTCATCCCGAACATCCCGCTGACCCTCGAGACGCTCACGATCATCGCCCCGTACGCGCTCGCGATGGCACTGGTCGGGCTCCTCGAGTCGCTGATGACCGCGAAGCTCGTCGACGAGGTCACCGACACCGGCTCCCGGAAGACCCGCGAGGCCCTCGGGCAGGGTGTCGCGAACATCGCCTCCGGCCTGTTCGGTGGGATGGGCGGCTGCGCGATGATCGGCCAGACGATGATCAACGTCAAGGCCTCCGGCGCCCGAACCCGCATCTCGACGTTCCTGTCCGGCGTGTTCCTGCTCGTCCTGGTCGTCGGGCTCGGCGACATCGTCGCGATCATCCCGATGGCCGCCCTCGTCGCCGTCATGGTGATGGTCTCCGTCGGCACCTTCGACTGGCACAGCATCAAGCCCTCCACGCTGAAGCGGATGCCCGTCGGGGAGACGATCGTCATGGTCCTCACCGTCGTGATCGTCGTCGCCACCGACAACCTCGCCATCGGCGTCATCATCGGCGTCATCGCCGCGATGATCGTCTTCGCCCGCCGCGTCTCCCACTTCACCAACGTCGAACGCTCCATCGAGACGCTCAGCACCGGTGAGCAGCACGCGCTCTACACCGTCGAGGGTGAATTGTTCTTCGCCTCGAGCAACGACCTCACCACCCAGTTCGACTACTCAGGCGACCCGGAACTCGTCGTCATCGACATGACGAAGTCGCACGTGTGGGACGCCTCCACCGTCGCCGCGCTCGATGGCATCGAGACGAAGTACCACCAGCACGGCAAGCGGGTCGAGATCCGCGGCATGAACGACGCCAGCCAGGCCTTCCACGGCCGCCTCGCCGGCAACCTCGGCTCCGGTCACTGACCCGACAGACCTCCGCCCGGCCCCGACCCGGGGCGCCGAGTGAACGGGCGGAGCAGCGAGGCCGGTTCCTGATTCACCGGCCTCAGGTGGGCACCGTCACGTCGTGTTCGGACGGTGCCCACCCCTCAAGAGCCACCGAGGAGCCAGCCGTGACCAAACCCCCCACCATCCACGACGTCGCCGCTGCCGCACACGTGTCCCACCAGACCGTCTCCCGCGTCCTCAACGGCGCCACCAACGTCCGCCCCACCACCAGGGCCCGCGTCGAACACGCCATCCACGCACTCGAATACGTCCGCGACGACCAAGCCGCAGCACTCGCCCGACGACCGAGGCGACAGAGCAACGGCTGAGCGAACGTCCTGACGGTGACTAATAGCCGGAACGCCGGCAACAGCTACTCAGCGTTGAGGTGCGCCAAGCCAGCGGCGATCGCATCATCAGCGGCCATCCTGCCGGCAGCAACTCGCTGACTCAGCTCGCGCAAGGTCGCTTATGGACGAGGTGAAACACCGCAGTCGCTCGAACGACCCCTCGGGAAGCCTCTTCAGTAACTCGCCTGAGTCTTATGTGCTCAGAGTGTCCGTGGGATGAGGTCGCCGTCCTCTGTGTCGTACGTCGTCACCCGCCAGGTCGAACGGCGGTCGTCGATGACGCGCTTTAGCTCGACCAGTCGTGGGCTTGGCAATTCCTCGCCGGAGGCCTGAACGGCGTCGTAGTAGCTGGTGTCCGCCTCGGTGGCTTCAGCCTTGGTCAGGGTGACTTGGTGCCCGCGCTCAAGGCTGAGATCCGTGGCGTCGATGAACGCTTCGACACCGCTGGTCGGTTCTGCGTTGGACTCCCCAAGGAGATCCGCCCTTCCCGGGTCGGTGCTGCGGATCCGCCAGACCCAGTGCTGCGCTGCGTACTCAAGGCGGAGCCCGACGATCGGACCACCCACAGCCTCGGATTCGCCTGACAGGCTGTCGATCCAGTCAGTCGGCCACCTCACCGTGGTGGGCACCCCGGTACTCGGCCAATTAGATCCAACCGTGCTCGGAGCGGGAGGGAACGCCGTGCATCCAGCAAGCGCTATCGCGCCCGCGCTGAACAAGCCGGCCAGCATCGCATATTGTCGCACTACGTCCCCCTCGTGAGTAGCCCCAGTGTAGACGAGCACCTTACGTACGGACCTCGCGAGAGCGCGCCCGCTAGGCAATTGTCTAGCCGACGCGGGCGCGCGTTTGTCCGTCCGGTCCGGCCGAGACTCACGGTGCAAGAAAGATCAATCCTGCTCGCCCGCGGGTTGCGGCTCTATTTCCCCGAAGGCCGCCAACGTCGAGTCCACTACATCACCGACCGGTCCGCACCCCCGAGGGCGATGGCTGCGCGTGACCTAGACGTGCAGACCTCGGAATGGTCAGAACGACTGCCCAGAGCGTGAGAACGGATGCCGCCGTGTCTGCGAACAACGTTGGGTAGAAATCGCGGGCGGGCTGCTCCCCGTACAGCGGTGAGCTCGCTATCGCCTCCGGCGTGGATAGAGCGAGCACCGCGTCCACGTCGGCTGATCCGAGAGCAGCGAGGTAGTCGGACTCGCACTCTCGATGGTCGGCGTGACGGTGGCAGTCGTGGGCGGGATGTATTTCGTCCCGAGGCTCGCACTGAAATGGCCTCGTTGCTACCGGTGACAGTCGCGATGCACGCCGGGCCGTCGTCCGGTGGCGGACCGTCGGCCGCACAAGTTGCGCAGGAGGGCGCGAAGCTGCGAACCCCGTGGCGTCGAACGCTCGTCGACAAATCTCTTAGACGACGGACGTCTTCCGCGCCTTGTACTCAGCCTTACAGCTTGCGAGCCGATTCGCAGCCCAGCTAGCTCTCGATGGTAGCTGTCTGTGAGTCTATGACGCCTTTGCGGAGGAGGAAACAGCCGTAGGGGCCGGGGTCGGATGTTCGGATGACTGCGTACGCTCCGCGCGCGGCTTCGTAGAAGTCGAATCGTGCTAGCGCTTCCATGGTGACTGGTTCGCCGGCGGCCCGGTCAGCGACGCGTTGCATCACCTGGTGCGCATCGACGAGCCGATCCGGTGTACCGACGACCTGCATCCGCCGGATGGGCGCATCGACGAACGTGTCCAGTGGGAGCAGGGAGAGGATCGCGGTCGTCGCCCGCTCGATATCGCATCCCGTCATGTGTACGACGCTGCCGTGGACGGTGTGTGCGGCGATGGACGCTGCTGGGTGGTTGACGTCGCAGACGAGCACCTCGTCGCCGTGCCCCATTGCCATCAAGACGCTTAGCACCTCGGCGTTCAGGACCGGGTCGATGCCTTTCAGCATCGGTCACTCCTTCGCTGCGGCACGGTTGTTGAGCTGATCGAACGCGACCGCGACGAGGATGAGTGCGCCGATCGCGATCTGCAGGGAGAACGAGTTCACGGCGAGGAGGTTGCCACCGTTGTTGAGTACGCCGATCAGCAGCGCCCCGCACGCGGCACCGATCGCGCTCCCACGTGCTCCGGACAAGCTGGCTCCGCCGATGACGCATGCGGCGATCGCCTGCAGCTCGAAACCTGTGCCAGCTGTCGGCACACCGGCGCCGAGACGTGAAGTGAGCAGGATGCCGCCGACGGCGGACAGCAGGCCCGCGATGACGTAGACGCAGACCGTCACGAGTCTGACGGGAACACCGGCAAGACGTGCAGCTTCCGCGTTGGACCCGACAGCGTAGACGTAGCGCCCGAACACCGTCCGCTTGAGCACGAAGGCGGCGGCGGCGGCGACCAGGACGAAGAGGATGAGCAGGTTTGGGACGCCGGCCACCGTGCCATTGGCGAGCTGTTGGAAGCTGTCGGGCAGGCCCTGGACAGTGTTGGCGTTGGTGATTACGAGGACGATGCCGCGAGCGATACCGAGCATGCCGAGGGTTGCGATGAACGGTGGCAGCTTGAAGCGTGTGACGACGAACCCGGTGAAGAGGCCAAGGGCAGCGCCGATGAGGAGTCCGAGCGCGATCGCGGGGACGACCGGGACGCCGTCGACGATCAGCTGTGCGGTAACTGCGCCGGACAGGCCGAGGATCGATCCCGTTGACAGGTCGATCCCGCCGGTGAGGATCACGAGGAGCTGCCCGATCGCGATGATGCCGTAGATCGAGACCTGGCGGGCGAGGTTTGCCAGGTTGTTGGCGGTGAGGAAGTCGTCGCTGAGAAGGGTCAGCGCGCCGAAGACGACGAGCAGGACGACGAGGACACCGCTCTCGCGGCCGGCGATGCTCCCGAGCGTGGCGACCCTCGGCTTCGGGCTGATCCTCGCGGTGAGGGGGGCGCCGCTGTCCCGGACGGTGCGGATGGTGGTGGTTTCGATGGCTTCGCGCCAGAGGAGTTTCGGCATGAGCTTTTCCCTAGGGATTCTGTCCGACGGCGGTGTCGGATCGGTCGTTGCGGAGGGACGGCGTCGCACCGCTGGCGAGTTGGAGGACGTCTTCTTCGGATGCTCCGCGGGGCAGTTCACCGGCGATGGCGTCCTCGTGGAGCACGATGACGCGGTCGGCGAGACCGAGTAGCTCGGGGAGGTAGGAGGAGACGACCACGACCGCGAGCCCCTGCCGGGCGAGGCCGTTGATGACGTCGTACAGCTCACCCTTCGCGCCGATGTCGATGCCCTTCGTGGGTTCGTCGAACATGATCACCTTGGGTTTGGTGAGCAACCACCGGGCGAGGAGGACTTTCTGCTGGTTGCCGCCGGAGAGGGAGGAAACGGGCTGGTCGTAGGAGCCGGCCCGGATCCGGAGGCTGTCGAGCAGCGCGTCGGCTTCGCTGATCTGGGACTTCCGCGGCAGGAGCCCTTTCCGCGAACCGGTTCGCAGGCTGGCGATCGTCACGTTCTCTCTGATGGAGAGTTCGGGGAGGAGCCCGAGGACCTTCCGGTCCTCTGTGAGCAGCGCGACACCGGCATCCATCATGGTTCGGGGGCCGCCCGGTCGGACGACCTGACCGTCGATCCGGATCTCGCCCGTTGCGATCGAGTCCGACCCGAAGATGCTCAGGAGCAGCTCGCTGCGCCCGGAGCCGAGCAGGCCGCCGATGCCGAGGATCTCGCCGCCGCGCACGGCGAGGTCGATCTGCGGGCTGTCCGGTGTGCGTCGCAGACCGGTGATGGTGAGGCGCGCGGAGTGTTCCTCGCGGACCTCGTCCGGGTAGAGCGCGGTGACGTCCCTGCCGACCATCGCGGTGATGAGGGTGTCCTCGGTGTAGTCGGAGAGGGGCCCGCTCTGGGAGAGTTCACCGTCGCGGAGGACGGTGACCCAGTCGCCGATGGCGAACATCTCCTCGAGCCGGTGCGTGATGTACAAAATCGCGACGCCGGCTGCCTTGAAGCGTCGGATCTGCTCGAGGAGGCGATCCGACTCCGCTTCGGTCAACGCAGTCGTGGGCTCGTCGAAGACGATGACCTTGACCTGATCGGCTGTCGCGACCTTGGCGACCTCGACCAGCTGCTTCGTCGCCGCTGGCAGGTGCTCCACCGTCGCCGATGGATCGACTTCGGTGAGCCCGAGGTCGTCGAGCGCGACTCGGCATCGGTCGTGGAGCTCGCCGGTGCGGATGAGGCCTGACCTGGAGGGGAGTCTGCCCATGAACACGTTCTCGGCAACCGAGAGGTGCGGCAGCAGGCTGAGCTCCT
>CAJYIG010000019.1 GCA_913774725.1 uncultured Curtobacterium sp.
CTGCTCGCGCTGGTCGCCGCACGGATCACCGAGCAGCTGGCGTCGGACGTCGCCGGACTCCGGCTCCCGGAGGTCCCGGACGACGCCGCGGTCGTGGCCGTCGCGACCGGGTTCCTCGATGCGCTCGCCGCACGTGGCGATGCGCAGGCCGCCCGGCTCGCGCTCCTCGTCGAACTGCGGGACGACTCCGAGCTCCGCGCTCCCCTGACCGGGGCCGATCCAGTGCGCGACGAGCTCGTCCGAGCGGCGCGGACCCTGCTCGACGGCATCGGCGTCGTCGATCCGGACGCGGCCGCGCGGGATCTCGTCGGGGTCGTCGACGCCCTGCTGCTCTACCGCGTCGGCGCAGTCGGTCCGGTCGACCCCGCCGCGGTGCTCACGACCTACGTCGCCGGGCTCCCACGCCGCTGAGTCACGCGGCGCTCACCCAGCGAGGCGGTCGACCACCGCTGCGCGGCCCATCGCGTCGAGGCCGTCGTCGAGTGCGCCACGACTGACGGACCACAGCGCCGATTCGACCAGCCGCGCCGTGCACCACGCCGCGATCCGGTCCGCGGGCTCACCGGTCACGTCCGCGAGCACGGCGATGCGCTGACACACGACCTGCGGTGACCCACCGCTGCGGAAGGGGTCGTCGACCTGCACGAGCAACGGGCACAGGTCGTGGGCGGGGTCGCCGACCATCGGCTTCGGGTCGATGACGAGCCAGGGCTCCCGCCGCGCGGCGAGCACGTTGCCGGGGTTCGCGTCGCCTTGCACCACCACCGACCGCGAGGCTCCGATCGGCAGGGTGCGGAGCAGATCGGTCCCTCGGCGCACGAGTCCGGGATCGAACGGTGGTGCGAGCTCGCGCATCCGGTCCTCGGCGAGCGCCGCCCACCCGGTGGTGACCTCGGCGAGCGACGCGAACGGACCGTCCTCGGGGACCCCGGCCGCCCAGAGCCGGGTGAGCAGGCCGCCCGCGGTGCGGAGACGGTCCTCGGCCGGCAGGTCGTCGCGCTCTGCGAGTCGGGTGCCGGGGTCGCAGCGCTCGAGCAACAGGACGAAGGGGTCGTCCGGATCGACGGCGAGCAGGCGGACGGCTCCGGCACCGTCCCACCACGCGAGCGCCGCGGCCTCGTGCTCGGCCTCGCGGTGCGGGAGGGACAGCTTGAGGACGGCACCGCCGCCGTCGGGCAACCGCACGGGCACGACGTGCGAGACGCTGCCGCCGGTGTACGGCTCGCCGGGGCGCAGGTCCCAGCGCTCGACCGCGCGGGCGAGCCGGCGCGGGACGGACGCACGCCAGTCCTGCTCGGTCGGCCACATGCGCGCAGCGTACCGACCAGCGGACCGAGCGCGACGAGGCGGCGGTGGGACGAGCCTCCTGGACGACCCCCGAACGGGGTACGCGCTTGTCCACCGCAGCACCGACTGCCGCGGCGTCCGGTCGGGTCTAGCGTCTGTTGCGGGCGGCAACGGGGCCACCCGACGACGAATCGAGCATCATGCAACGACGGATGAGCACGCTCCTCGCGACGATCACGGCGGTCGGCCTGGTCGGCGCCCTGGCGCCGGCCGTGCAGGCACAGGCAGCCGTCCCGACCAGCGACACCCCGGACTTCGGGAGCAACGTCAAGGTCTACGACCAGTCCACCCCCGCGTCGACGATCCAGTCCGACGTCGACGCGGCGTTCAACTCCCAGCTCCGCAGCAGCACGGCGCAGTTCGGATCGCAGCGGTACGCCTTCCTGTTCAAACCGGGCAGCTACGGCCGGGTCTGGGCGAACCTCGGCTTCTACACGTCGGTGGCGGGCCTCGGCAAGAACCCGGACGACGTGACGATCAACGGTGCGCTCAACGTCGACTCCGGGTGGAACGCCGGCGACGAGAAGAACGCGACCCAGAACTTCTGGCGGTCGGCCGAGAACCTGTCCGTCGTGCCCGAGAGCGGCACGGACCGGTGGGCGGTGTCCCAGGCCGCGCCGATGCGACGCGTCCACATCAAGGGGAACCTGACCATGGGGCCGTCGAACCAGGACGGCGGGCAGGGGTACTCGTCCGGCGGCTACATCGCCGACTCGAAGGTCGACGGCACCGTCACGAGCGGCTCGCAGCAGCAGTGGTACACACGGAACTCCTCGCTCGGCAGCTGGCAGGGCGGCAACTGGAACATGGTGTTCTCGGGCGTGCAGGGCGCCCCGGCGAACGACTTCTCGAAGAGCTGGACGACGCTGTCGACCACCCCGGTCACCCGTGAGAAGCCGTACCTGTACGTCGACTCGTCGAACAAGTACCACTTGTTCGTGCCGTCGCTGCGGACGAACTCCGCCGGGGTGACGTGGCCGAACACGCCGGGGACGGACATCCCGATGCGCAACTTCTACGTCGCGCACCCCGGTGACAGCGCGGCGACGATCAACAGCGCGCTGTCGCAGGGGCTGAACCTGTTCTTCACCCCGGGCACCTACCAGCTGAACGCCACGCTGAACGTGACGCGCCCGGACACCGTCGTCACGGGCATCGGCTTCCCGACGCTCGTGCCGACCGCCGGCAACGCGGTGCTCACCACC
>CAJYIG010000020.1 GCA_913774725.1 uncultured Curtobacterium sp.
CGCCGCCGCGGACAGCAGGTAGCCGTAGTGGAAGTGGTGGTCGTTGAACTCGTCGGAGCCGAACGACGCCTGCTGCCCGACGAGGCCGTGCACCTCGGGGTCGTACGCGAAGCACCGCGCCGTGCGACCACCGCACCCGGCGGGGTCGAACCACTGGTCGAGCTCGGCGGCGACGGACGTCTTCAGCGCCGCGGCCTGGTCGTCCAGGCCGAGTGCGACGGCGAGCCGGTAGAGCGTCGCGACGCGGTACAGGTCCTTCCCGCCACCGTACGAGTCCGCGGCGTACGACGACGCGTCGACCTTCGACGCGTCCTGCCGCACCTGCGCCGCCAGGGTGTCCCGCTGGCCGTCGGTCAGGCCGGACAGGTCGAGCCGGTCGGACGGCTGCACCGTGTCGACGGCGTAGCGCAGCGCCGTCCCGGTGCACACCGGCGCCGGCCCCGCGATGGTCGCGACGCGCAGGTCGGTGCACGTCAGTTCCTCGGTGCCCTGACCGGGCTGCGGGACGAGCACACCGGCACCGCCGTCGAAGTCGTACGACAGCGTGGTGCGCTGGGAACCGCGGGACGCGCTGCGCTCCAGGGACGTGCCGGACAGCGGCCGTGCGGCGTCGACGAGCCGGGCGACCTGCGACGACGACGCGCCGTCCGGCGTCGGCACGAGCACCACCGAACCGCCGCGGCGCAGGGTCACGCCCGACGCGGAGACGGAGCCGTCGCGCACGACGACCTGCCAGGTGCGCCCGCCGCCCGACATCGTCGCCGTGTCCTCGCCGGTCCGGTCGAGCGGCGAGGTACCGGTCATCGTCTGGTCGCGGTCGGCCGTGTAGGTCACCAGGGGCGAGCCCTCGGCGACGACCGAGTGCCCGAGCACCGTGTCGCGGTCGCGGTGCTCGACGGTCACCGAGACCGCGTCGTACGCGGACACGAGCGTGTCCGTCGCCCCGAGGTCGAAGCCGACCTGGGGCACGGCGCCGCCGGCGATCGTCTTCTCGGTCGCGGTCACGTCCGGCAGCCCGGCCGCGAAGCCGTCGGAGGTGACCTGCCACGAGATCGGATTCGGGAACACCGGCTGCGGGGCGTCCCCGAACACCAGGCCGGAGAACCAGCGGTTCGTCGGCGGCAGGAGCCCCTCGGCCAGACGCATCGTGCCGACCGTGGACGACGCGACGTCGCCCAGGGCGGCGACCGCGCGCGCCTGGGCCGCCGAGTCGGTCGCGGTGGCCGACGGGGTCGGGTGGTCCGTGCCTCCCGTCCCGGTGCACGCGCTCAGCAGCAGGGCGACGGCCGTCACCAGGGGGACGACCAGGAGCGCCGGTCGGGAGGCCCGGTGTGCGCCCGCAGGGCGGCCGCCGCGGTGCAGGTGGTGCCGCACCGCCTAGAGCCCGATCTGGCGCGAGAAGTCGCGGACGGCGTCGGTGACGCCCGCCAGCGTGCCGTCGTCACGCAGGTGCAGGGTCGCGTCGACCGGCGTCCCGGGGCTCGTGATGCCCGTGGACGGCGAGGCCGACAGCTCGGGGCTCTCGACGTCGACGGTGGTCTTCGCCCGACCGGCGTCGTTCGTCTCCACGCTCACGTTCTTCACGGTGCCGGTGATGGTGCGGTCGTCGGGCAGGCGGAGCTCGACCTCGGCGCCGTTCTGGATCCGGCCGTAGTCGCGGGGCGTCACGGTGAAGTTCGAGGTGACGAAGAGGCTGTCCGCCTTGTGGATCGTGCCGAGCTCGGAGCCCGCCTGCACGTACCCGCCGGTCTTCACGTCGATCTTGGCGACGGTGCCGGACACCTCGGCCTTGAACGTGATGAACCCGTCCTCGCCGATGTCGTACGCGCTCGTCTGCGTGTCGGCGCCGACGACGCCCTTGCGGATGTCCTGGGCGAGCTGCAGGCTCTGCACCTGCAGGAGCTTCTCGCCCTTCTCCACGGAGTCGCCCTCCTGGACGTACTCCTCGGTGACGGTGCCGCCGTAGTCGGTGCCCACGGCGTACTCCTGCGCGGCGATCGCGGCCGAGGTGCTGGCCACGGCGCTCTGCCGCTGGTTGAAGACGAGCGTGCACGCGGCGACGATCACCAGGACGACGACGAGGCCGCCGAACAGTCGGAGTCGGTTGGTCCAGGTCATGCGCGGGGTCCGTCCTGCATCTGCATCGCGACGCCGGCGATCGCGGCGCGCTGGGGTTCGAGGGTGTCTGGTCGGACGACGGTCGTCCGGACGGGGCTGGCGGGCGCCTGCGCGAGCAGCACGGCCGGACGGACCGGCTCGACGCGGCCGCGCTGGCGGTCGGCGACGCGGTTCCGGGCCTGCTCGCGGAAGGCCGCCACGATGAACGCGGCGAACACCAGGGTGTTCGTGATGTTCCAGGCCGTCGCGAGGGTGAACTGGCCGTTGCCGGTGTCCCGCCAGACCGCGACGACGCTCGTCAGGGCGAGGAACACGAAGACGAGCACCTGCGGCACGATGAAGTTGAACGGTGACGGCGTCCTGCCGCGGTCCGCACCGGTGACGTGCCAGGCCTGCTCCTTGCCGCACAGGACGTTCCAGAGCGCGCTCGCGTAGATCGGGAACGACACGGCGGCGAGCAGGAGGGTCTCGTAGCGGAACGAGCCGAGGGCGTAGAAGGCCAGGACGACCTGCATGAGGTAGAAGCCGAGGTAGAACAGCACCCACTCGCCGGCACCGATCGACAGGTTCATCGGGCGCAGGTCGAAGAAGATCTCGAGCGGGGGCACCAGGAGCAGCAGGCCGGGGACGATGCCCGTCAGGTAGAAGCTCGCGGTGACGAGGTACTGCAGGCGCTGGTCCATCGTCAGGCGGTGCTTCGGGTTGAACGGGAAGTGCGTCAGCAGGATCTCGAACCCGCCGGTCGCCCAGCGCAGCTGCTGCTTCGTGAAGCCCTCGATGGTCTCCGGGGCGTCGCCGACGGCCAGGGTCATCGGGATGAACACCGACTTCCACCCGCGCTCGTGCAGCATCAGGCTGGTCCAGACGTCCTCGGACTTCGAGTCCGTGTGCATGCCGCCGACGTCGTCGATCGCGCTGCGGCGGAAGATGACGTTCGTGCCGACGCAGAACGCCGCGTTGAAGCGGTTCCGGCCGGGCTGGATGAACTTGTAGAACACCGTCTGCATGTAGCCGGCGCCGCGCGACACCAGGTTGTGCAGGTTGCCGTACGTCTGCGGCGTCTGCACGAACGCGATCGTGTCGTCCGCGAAGAACGGCACGGTCTCGAACAGGAACTCCGGCTCTGGGACGAAGTCGGCGTCGAACACGGCGTAGTAGTCGCCCTTGGCCAGGGTGAGCGCGTGGTTGATGTTCCCGGCCTTGGCGCCGTGCGACGACAGGCGACGGACGTACCGTGCGCCGAGCTGGGCGGCGAGCGCCTGCACCTCGTCGCTCCGACCGTCGTCGAGCACCCACGTGCGGTGCTCGCCGCGCATCGCCACCGCGGCGCGGACGGTCGCGGCGATCTTGGACAGCTCCTCGCCGTAGACCGTGATGAACACGTCGACCACCACCCGGCGTCCGCGCACGTGCATCGGCCAGCGGTGCGGCTGGTCGGTGAGGCCGTCGCGCTCGATCGTGTCCCGGTCGAACAGCGTGTCCTGCGTGTGGTGGAACGCGAAGTCCCGCGGGTCGGCACCACCGGACAGGATCGTCCACATCGACAGCAGCGCCTGGCCGACGAGCACGCTCTCCGCGACGATCACCAGGCCGTAGGGCAGGAAGTCGCCGCGGTTCGCCGGGTCGAGGAGGAACACCGCGTAGGCCATCACGCCGAGGGTCGCGACGAGCACGATGAGCACCATGACGGGGCTGTGCGCGCGGCTCTCGGAACGGGGCCGCACGTGCGGGACCTGCTCGGTCGGCCGACGACGGCGGGCACGCTCGCGGTCCCGCGGAGTGAGCGGCTGCGGGAGCGGCTGCGGGAGCGGCTGCTGGAGCGGCTGCTGGACGAGCTGCGCCACGTCGGGTGACTGCGGTGGAGCGCTCCGGTGGTACTGCGGAGCACTGGCGTCCGGGCGCGAGCGACGGACGTCCGTGGGTGCGGACATGAGGGTCTCCTGTCGGGTCGGGAGAGACTCACGGCCCGCAGGCAGGGACGCCGACGGGTCGAGAGACGGGCGTCGGCGACTGTGGCGACATGGGTCCGGATCCTTCGGGGTCCGGCTCGGCGGGGGACCAGGGATCCTCTGCCGGGAGGTCGCGACCGAGGGTGCGGTCGCGGTGTTCGGTGTGTCGAGAGCGGTCGTGCGGCGACGGCCCGTGCCGTCGGTCGTCTGCGACACTACGACCCGCTCTGCTCGCTCGTGTGTCCGTCCTGTGAATCGCGCAGGACCCCGCCGCTTCTTGCGGTTTCCCGCAACGCCGCGGTGCGGGATGCGGGTGGGCCGGTCCACTTCCGGTTCTGGTTCTCGCTCCGGTTCCGGTTCCGGTTCCGGTTCCGGTTCCGCAGGACGCAACGACGGCGGTTGCTCGCAGCGGTCCAGCGCTGTGAGCAACCGCCGGGGTTGCGTCCCGCGGAGGGGGGACGGGCGTTCCGCGGGCAGGAGGTCAGGCGGCGGAACGCTCGGCGACGGGGCGACGACGGAGCTCCGGACGCAGGAGCGCGGGCGGCTGGTACTGCTGGTCGAGCCGGGTGACGTCGGTGCCCGGCGGCACGATCGCGTCGATCCGGTCGAGCACCTCGTCGGAGAGCGCGACGTCGGCCGCGGCCAGCAGGTCGTCGAGCTGTTCCACCGACCGCGGTCCGATCAGGGCGCTGGTGACGCCCGGGTGCGCGATGGCGAACGCGAGGGCGAGGTGGGTCGTGGGGATGCCGGTCTCCTCGGCCAGGGCGACGACCTGCTCCACCGCGTCGATCCGCCGGTCGTCCTGGTCGTGGCGGAACATGCCCGCCCGCGACAGGTCGTTCTGCTGGCCACGACGGAAGCGCCCGGTCAGCATGCCGCCCGCGAGGGGGCTCCACACGAGTGCGCCCATGCCGTACCGCTGGGCGACCGGCAGGACCTCGCGCTCGATGCCCCGGCTGAGGATCGAGTAGGTCGGCTGCTCGGAGCGGAAGCGCTCGAGCCCGCGGCGCTCGGACGTCCACTGCGCCTCGACCTGCATCGAGGCCGGGAAGTCCGAGGACCCGATGGCGCGGACCTTGCCGCTCCGGACGAGGTCGGTCAGGGCGGACAGGGTCTCCTCGAGGTCGACCGTGTCGTCGGGGCGGTGCGCCTGGTACAGGTCGATGTGGTCCGTCTGCAGGCGGCGGAGCGAGTCCTCGACCGCCGTGGTGATCCACCGACGGGAGTTCCCGCGCCGGTTCGGGTCGTCGCCCATCGGGCCGTTGAACTTGGTGGCGAGGACGACGTCGTCGCGCCGCCCCTTGATCGCCTTCCCGACGAGCACCTCGGACCCGCCCTGCGAGTAGCGGTCCGCGGTGTCGACGAGGTTGATGCCGGCGTCGAGCGCACGGTGGACGATGCGGATCGAGTCCTGCTCGTCGCCGTTGCCGATGCGGCCGTCGGTGCCGAGCATCATGGCGCCGAGCGCGAAGGGGCTGACCTGGATGCCGGTGCGGCCGAGGGTGCGGTACTGCATGGTGGTGCCTCCTGTCGGTGGCGCTCCGGTGCCGGCTGTCGTAGGCTGACGTGAAGCGGAACGCTCTTCCGGAAGCATACGGAACGGCTTTCCGTTTCTGCAAGCCCATCTCGCGACCCCGATCGGAGACACCGTGCGCGCCGACGCCCGCCGCAACCTCGACGCCCTCGTCGACGCCGCCCGGCAGGTCTTCGCCGACCACGGCGTGGACGCTCCCGCCAAGGTGGTCGCCGATCGCGCCGGTGTCGGCGTCGGCACGCTGTACCGGCACTTCCCGCAGCGCTCCGACCTCGTGGTCGCGGTGTTCCAGCAGGCCGTCGAGGAGTGTGCGGACGCCGCCGCGGAGCTCGCCGCCCACCACGCTCCCGACGAGGCCCTCGCACGCTGGCTCCAGCGGTTCACGGGGTTCGTCGCCACGAAGCGTGGCCTGGCCGCCGCACTGCAGTCCGGCGACCCGGCGTTCGAGGGACTGCACCCGTGGTTCATCGGCCGGCTGGGCGGCGCGCTGACCGGGCTGCTCGACGCCGCCTCGGCCGCGGGGACGATCCGCAGCGACCTCGACGCCACGCAGCTGCTCCGCGCGGTCGCGGACCTGTGCCACGGGGCGCCGACGACCGAGCAGAGCCAGCAGCTGGTCGGGGTGCTGGTCGACGGACTGCGCTGGCGGGCGACCGTCTGACCCGCAACCGCCGGAGGCTCCGGGTCCGCCCGGAACCGTGGCCGTCTGCCGCTCCGGCGTTCAGCCCGGCTGGTGCAGCCGCTCGCGCGCGGTCGTCCGCACGGCCTCGGTGACCCGCTCGAGCAGGGGTGACGCCAGGTTCCACCGCTGCCACCACAGCGCCACGTCGGCCCGTCGCCCCGGCGTGAGCTCGACGAGCGCACCGCTGCGCAGGCCGTCGAGGCACTGGGCCTCCGGCAGCATCCCCCACCCGAAGCCGAGCGACACCGCGCGTGCGAAGTCCGCCGAGGTCGGGACGAAGTGCCGCGGCCCACGCGGGGCGTGCCCGAGGACCCGGCGGAGGTACCCCTGCTGCAGGTCGTCGTCGCGGTCGTAGTCGACCAGCGGGACGGCGTCCAGCCGCGTCGTCATCTGCCGCTCGGACACCGCTCCGGCGAGGTACCGGTCGACGAACGCGGGCGACGCCACCGCCCGGTAGCGGTCGACGCCGAGCGGCACCGACGAGCAGCCCTGCACCGGGTCGGCCTCGGCGGTGACCGCGGCCATCACCGTGCCGGCGCGCAGGAGTTCAGCGGTGCGGTCCTGGTCCTCGCGGTGCAGGTCGAACACGACCTCGGTGTCGACCCGCACGAGGGCGAGGGCATCGAGGAACCAGGTGCCGAGCGTGTCCGCGTTGACGGCGAGCGGGATCGACGGCACGGCCGGACCGTCGACGTCGCCGACCGCGCCGAGCGCCCTGGCGGTCTCGTCCTCGAGCAGCCGGGCCTGGCGTGCGTGCCGGAGGACGACCTCGCCGTCGGCGGTGGGCATGACCGGGGTCGTGCGCTGGAGCAGCACCCGACCGAGCTGCTGCTCCATGGCCTTGATGCGCTGCGACACGGCCGACGGCGTGATCGCGAGGGCGCGGGCCGCGGCGTCGAGCGTGCCGTGGTCGACCGCGGCGAGGAGTGTCTCGAGGTGGTCGCGCTGGAGACGGAGCATGCAGCGGAGCTTACGGCGCTGCAGGAACGTGAGCTGGACTGAAGCGTCGGGCGCTCCTAGCGTCGGGGTCGTGACCGCACTCGTCCCCCTGCTCGCCGGCCTCGGCACCGGCCTGGCCCTGATCGTCGCGATCGGTGTGCAGAACGCGTACCTGCTCCGGCTCGCCGTCAGCGCTCCCGTGCGCGTCGTCGCCGCCGCGGTCGCCGTCTGTGCCGTGTCCGACGCGGTGCTCATCGTCGCCGGGGTCCTCGGCGTCGGTGTGGTGATCGAACGGTTCCCCGTCGCACTCGTGGTGGTGCGGGCCGTCGGCGCGGCGTTCCTCGTCGTGTACGGGGTGCTCGCGGCCAGACGGGCGTTGCGTCCCACCGGGCAGGCGATGGCGGTCGAGCAAGAGGCTGCGGACGACGGGGTGGCGGTGCCGACGGTCGCTGCGCGGACGACGGTCACCCGGGCGGGGGCCGCGCACGGGACCGCCGGAGCGGCGGGGCGGGGTGCGGAGGAGCCTCCCGGCCGGAGCTCGGCTCCCGTGAGCCGGACCGCCGCCGCAGCACGCGCGGTCCCGACGCTGGGCGCGGCGGTCGCGACGATGCTCGTCTTCACGTGGGCGAACCCGCACGTGTACCTCGACACGCTCGTGTTCCTCGGCTCGGTGGCGAACCAGCAGGGCGTCGACGACCGCTGGTGGTGGACCGTGGGGGCCGTCGCCGCGAGCTGCCTGTGGTTCGGCGCGCTCGGGTTCGGCGGACGGCTGCTCCGTCCACTGTTCGCGAAGCCGCTCACCTGGCGGGTCTTCGACGGGCTCGTCGCCGTCGTGATGCTGTCGTTCGGCGTCGCGCTCGCCGTCGGCGCGTAGGCGCGCGACGGCACGACGGCGATACTGCACCGTGGAACGGACACAGCACCACGGAAGATCGTGGTGCTGTGTCCGGAACCTGGTTCCGCGGGAGACGGGTACCGCTACTGCAGGCCCTTGCCCACCCGGCTGTGCCGACGGCTGTAGCCGAAGTAGATCGCGAACCCGATCGCCAGCCACGCGATGAAGCGCAGCCAGGTCTCGACCTCGAGGTTGAGCATGAGCCAGAAGCACAGCACCGCCGAGAGGATCGGCAGCACCGGCACCCACGGCACCCGGAAGGCCCGGGGTGCGTCCGCACGGGTCTTGCGCAGCACCACGATGCCGATCGACACGAGCACGAAGGCGGAGAGCGTCCCGATGTTGATCATGCCCTCGAGGCGCTCGACCGCGGTGAACCCGGCGATGAACGCCACGACGACGCCGGCGACGACCTGCACCCGGACGGGCGTCTGCGTCTTCGGGTTCGTCTTCGAGAACCAGCGGGGCAGCAGACCGTCGCGGCTCATCGAGAACACGATGCGCGACAGGCCGAGCAGCAGGACCATGACGACCGTCGTCAGGCCGATGAGCGAGCCGATGGCGATGATGCCCGCGGCCCACGGCAGGCCGACGATGTCGAAGGCCGAGGCGAGGGACGGTGCTTCCTCGTCGGCGAGGCGCTGGTAGGACACCATGCCGGTGATGACGATGCTGACGCCGATGTAGAGCAGCGTCACGATGCCGAGCCCGATGAAGATGCCTCGGGGCAGGGTCTTCTGCGGGTTCTCGGTCTCCTCGGCGCTCGTCGCGACGACGTCGAAGCCGATGAACGCGAAGAACACGAGCGACGCCGCGGCGAGCAGACCGAACACGCCGTACTGCGCGGGTGCCTGACCGGTGACGAACGAGACGAGCGACTGGGTCAGGACGCCGCCCTCGGCACCCTTGGACGGCTCCGCCGGCGGGACGAACGGCGCGAAGTTCGCGGCCTTGACGAAGAACGCACCGGCGACGATGACGAAGACGACGATCGCGACCTTGATGACCGTGATGACGGCCGAGACCCGCGACGACAGACGCGTCCCGAACGCGAGCAGCAGCGTGAAGACGCCGACGATGAGGACCGGGCCCCACGTGAAGCCGATCGGGCCGAGCTGGATCGTGTCGGGCAGGTCGATGCCGAAGACCCCGAATGCGGTGCTCAGGTAGATGCCCCAGTACTTCGCGATGACGGCGCTCGCGGTCAGGGTCTCGAGGATGAGGTCCCAGCCGACGATCCACGCGAGCAGCTCGCCCATCGTGGCGTACGTGAAGGTGTACGCGGAGCCGGCGACCGGGATCGTCGAGGCGAACTCGGCGTAGCACATGATCGCGAGACCGCAGGTGACGGCAGCGAGCAGGAACGAGATGATGACGCTCGGTCCGGCGAAGTTCGCGGCGGCGTTCGCGCCGACCGAGAAGATGCCGGCGCCGACGGCGACCGCGATGCCCATCGCGGCGATGTCGAACGTCTTGAGCGACCGCTTGAGCGAGCGGCCCTTCTCCTCGGAGTCGGCGAGGGAGGCCTCGATCGACTTGATGCGGAGCGGTGATGCCATGGGGGTTCCCGTCAAACGGCTGGCGGTGGACCCCGGAAGGGTACTGGTGTACCACCCCGGCTCGCAAACGGTGTGGACCCGGTCTCGGGCCGGAACCACCAGCCGTCCGGACGGGAGGCGCGGCTGGGGTCCGCCCCGCGCGTCGCGAGACGACGGCGTCGCGGCGAGACACCGCCGACACAGCGAGACGCCGCCGGATCTGGGACCGTCTCGTGGCGCGCAGGGCGTCTGGTGCCGACGCCGGCGTCCCGCGCTGCGGTGCCGGTCAGGCCCCGCGACGCCAGTCGGCCAGGAAGCGCGCGCCCGCCTCATCGTGGATGACCCCGTCGGGGGCGGTGAGCACCGGGTACGGCGTCTCCGGGACCCCGTCGGCCGGCCGGACGTCCACGTGCGCGACGTCGTGTCCGTTCGCGTGCAGCCAGTCGGCCATCGCGTAGTCGCTCCGCGAGTCGCCGACGGTCCGCCACGTCACCGGCAGCTCGCCGTCCTGCGCGAGCAGCTCGAGGGCGCGCTCGGCACCCATGTCCTTGCCGGACCGGTCGGACTCCACGTCGGTGGAGATGATCGTCGGGTCGACGCGCCACTGCACGGCGCCGTCGGCGTCGGGGCGGACGTCGTCGAGCCGGCGGACACCGAGCCCGCGCCGCTCGAGCGCCGCCACCGCCTTCGCGTCGAACTCGGCCTGGCGGGCGAGGTAGGCGGCGTTCGGTACGTCGACGCGCTGCTCGATCGACACCATCGCGTGCTTCGTCTCGTCGAAGAACACCAGGTCGGCGTACTCGTCACGGACCAGGTCGCGCATCTCGTCGGCGAAGTCCCGCGGGAGCGCGAGGTCCTCGGCGATGACCAGGTCGCTCATCCCACCCTCGTGCTGCGGACCGATCGAGCACCAGACCGCGCCCTTCTCGCACACCGCGTGGACCCGGCCGCCCTCTGCGAGCCCGCCGGCGATCAACGGACCGACCACCTGTTCGCGGATGAACGCGTCGCTGCGGCCCGTGTTGAAGACGATCGGGACGCCCTCGGCGGCGAGCGCGACGAGGTCGGTCACGATCGACGGGATCGCGATCGTGCGGGTCACCGGGCTGGCGATGGGCCCGTCGACGTCGAGCAGCAGGCCGAGGCGGGGAGCAGTCACGACCCCATCCTCTCGCACCCGCGCGGCCTGCCCGTCCGAGTCGACCGGGCCGACTGCCGTGCCCCGCCCGCGAGCGGATCCCCGCTGGCCGGGGTGGTCAGCCCTCCGTCGGCATCCCGACGAACCGGTCGACCAGGTGTCGGAGCACCCCCGGCTCCGGCACGTGACCCTGGCCGGGGACGACGAGGTGCCGGGAGCCGGGGACCGCCTCGGCCAGCGCGACCGAGGCCTGGCGCATCCACTCGGGGCCGCCGTCACCCGAGGCCACGAGCACCGGCACCCCGACCGACGCCGCGACCCGCTCGGGGACGGAGAGCCCGTTCAACACCCGGACGTCGCGGGAGAGCACGTGCGCGTCGGCCAGGAGCGACCGCCAGAGCCCGGGCTTCAGACGGGCGGCGGTGATGTGCGGGATCGGGACGCCGAGCACGCGGGACAGGAACGCCCGCACCGCCTGCGCCCGCCGTCCGGCGGCGACGTGCCCGTCGAGGAAGTCCGCGAACAGCACGTCGTCGCCCTGCGGGTCGACCGAGGCGCGGTAGGGCGGCTCCCAGAGCACCGCACGCCCGAACGGCACGCCCGCTGCCAGGCCCCGCAACACCACGCCGGCACCGACGCACCACCCCACGGCATCGACCGGACCGCCGACCGATGCCGCGACCGCCGCCAGGTCCTCGACCTCGCGCTCGACCGACCACGGCGCCGTGTCCCCGCTCGCACCCCGGCCGCGCCGGTCGTAGGTGACGACGCGGTAGCGGTCGCGGAGTGCCGCGACGATCCGGTCGGTCGCCGGGCTGCCGTGGTGGTCCCACGCGCCGCCGACCAGCACCAGGGCGGGCCCGGAGCCGCTCTCTGCGACCGCCAGCGCCGTGCCGTCGGCCGACACGACGGTGCGGTCGAGGTGTCCGGGGTCCCGCTGGGGCTGTCCGGGCGGGGCGTGCTGGTCGGCGGGCATGGGTCCTTCCGAGGTGTGCGACGGCGCTGCGTCGGGTCCTGCGGATGGACCGTGCGGGTCGGTACCCAGAGCATGACAGTCCGGGCCGTGAGCGTCACCACCCGCAACCAGGGGGAGCGCTCCACGTTCCCTGTGCACTCTGCTCGGACGGCTCCCTCAGCGAGCGCTGCTGGTCGCCCGCGAGCGCGGCCCGCCGGATCAGACGAGTGCGGTCACGCCGACCGACTCACGCTCGAGCAGGGAGCGCTTGACGTCGAGCCCCCACGCGAAACCGCCGAGCGTCCCGTCGGACCGCAGCACCCGGTGGCAGGGCACGAACAGCGCCGGGGCGTTCCGGGCGCAGACGCTCGCCGCCGCGCGGACGGCCTCGGGTCGGCCCATCGCCGCCGCGAGTTCGGTGTACGTCAGGACCGTGCCGGCCGGGATCGCGCGGAGCTGGCGCCACCCCTCGGCGAAGAGTTCCGTACCGTGCTGACGGACCGGCACCCGCATCGCCGCCTCGACCTCGCCCGCGTAGAACGCCTCGACCGCGTCGGCCGACCGCACCCGACCGTCGGTCAGTCGACGGGGGCGGTGCCGTTCGGCCAGCCGTGCGAGCAGCCGTGCGGAGTCGTCGGTCCATCCCGATGCGAGCACGTGCCCGTCCGCGTCCTCGAGCACCGTGAAGGGGCCGTCGGGGGTGTCGAGCGTCTGCAACGTCGCCGCTGGTCCGGTCGTCGTGGGGTCGGTCGTCGTGGGGTCGGTCATCGTCTCTCCTCCTGCTGCTGGTGGGTCGCCGCTGCCGTCTCCGCCGCCGCACTCGCGCGGTCGACGATCGGACGCCAGCAGTGCATCGTCAGGTAGCTCCGCCACGGCGCCACCCGCTCCGACCGTAGGGAGAGCTCGCGGGCGTCACCGGGCAGACCGAGTTCCTGTGCACCGTTCCGCACCGCGAGGTCGCTGTGCAGGAACACGTCCGGATGGTGTCGGACCCGGAGGGCGACGTAGTCCGCCGTCCACGGCCCGATGCCCTTGACCGCCAGGAGTCCGGTGCGCAGCTCCGCGAGGGACTGTCCCGCGTCGACGACGAGCGACCCGTCGGCGAGCGCCGCTGCGACGCGCAGGATCGTGTCCACGCGCGTCGCTGGGCCCCGGAGGACCTCGTGCCCGCGGGACGCGATCGTCGCCGCGGTCGGGAACAGCCGACCGTCCTCGGCCAGGCCGGGCTCGACCGGCTCCCCCAGGGCGGCCACGAGCCGGGTCTGCGCGGTGCGGGCGGCGGCCACCGAGACCTGCTGCCCGATCAGGGTCCGGACGACGACCTCGTGCGCGTCCACGGCGCCGGGCAGGCGGATGCCCGGGACCCGGCCCACGGCGGGGGCGAGCACCGGGTCCGCCGCGAGGACCGCGTCGACCGCCTCGGGGTCGGCGTCGAGGTCGAACAGTGCCCGCACCCGCGCCACGAGGGTCGGCAGGTCGGAGAGCGTGGTGAGCCGGACGCGCAGGGCGACCCCGGTGCGCCCCGCGCCCCGGCCGGCCCCGTCGACGGCGGGGGCCGAGGCGGTGAAGCGGGCCGGGCCTCCCGGCAGGGTGACGAGGCGGCCGTAGGCGGTCACGCGACCCGAGGCGTCCCGCTCGACGTGCTCGAGCCCCGGCAGGGCGTGGAGCGCGTGCCAGTCGAGCAGTCCCTGCAGGTCGAACGGCGGGCGGGCTGGGAGGTGCACGTGCAGCCAGCCGTCGTCGGCCGACGCCGGGCCGCCGGTCCGGCGCGCTCGGAGCTCGGAGGGGGTGAGGGCGAAGACCTCACGGACGGTGTCGTTGAACTGCCGCACGCTCGTGAAGCCGGATGCGAAGGCCACGTCGGCCACCGGCAGGTCCGACGACGTCAGCAGCGTCCGGGCGGTCTGGGCGCGGTGCGCCCGGCTGAGGGCCTTCGGCCCGGCCCCGAGCTCCTCGGTCAGGATCCGGTTGAGCTGCCGCTCCGAGTAGCCGACGCGGGCCGCCAGACCGGGCACGCCCTCGCGTTCGACGACACCGTCGAGGACGAGTCGGACGGCGCGGCCGGCGACGTCCTCGCGGAGGTCCCACTCCGGGCTGCCCGGCGTCGCCTCGGGGAGGCAGCGCTTGCAGGCGCGGAAGCCGGCGAGGTGCGCCGCGGCGCTGGTGCGGTAGAAGGTGACACCCTCGGCGCGCGGGGTCCGGGCGGGGCAGCTCGGACGGCAGTAGATGCCGGTGGAGTGCACGGCCGTGACGAACTGGCCGTCGAACCGGGCGTCGCGGGAGGCGACCGCCCGGTGACGCTCGGCGTGCAGCGCGTCGGGCCCGTCGGGCCGCGGCTCGGTGCGTGGTAGTGGGATCGTCACGTCGTCAGCCTGGCACGGGCCACCGACAGCCACTGGCGGGAATCGGACACGGCAGTGGGGCGGTGCAGGCGGCCGTCGGCTGGCGAGGGCGTCGAGGCGACGGCGTCACATCGAGACGCGCCGACCGCATCGAGACGCCGCGAGATCCGGCGGCGTCTCGTGGCCCGCGAGGCGTCCCGAGCACACCCCGGCGTCTCGCACACACGCCGGCGTCCCACACACGTCGGCGTCTCGCGCCCGCCCCGATCCCACGGTACCGGCCGGGAGGCACGACTACCGTGGGCCCCGTGACCTCCGTCGACGACGTGGCCGGCCCCGGCGACCTGCCCTTCCGCACGGACGTCGAGGTCGCGCTGCTGCTCGTCTCCCCGCGCCACCGGTACGAGGGGCGCCCGGCGGACGGTGCGCTGCCCGCCGAGGGGCCGGAGCTGCGCGACCGGATCGACCTCCGTGCGGGGCTCGGCATCGTCGGTGACCGCTACTTCGCCGCGCGGGCGCACGTGCACGCCACGGTGACCGTCATCGGCCTCGAGGGGCTCGACGCCGTCGCCGAAGCGGTGGGCGCCGCGATCGACCCCGCTGCCACCCGGCGGAACGTGTACCTGCGCGGGGCCGACGTCGAGGCGCTCCGGGGCGAGCCGTTCTCGCTCGAGAGCCCGGGGTCCGGGGCGAGCCGTTCTCGCTCGAGAGCCCGGGGTCCGGCGGCCCGGTGCGCTTCCGGGGGTACCGGCCGGCGAACCCGTGCGCATGGATGGACCACGAGGTGGCGCCGGGGGCCTTCCGGGCGATGCGGGGGCGCGGCGGGGTGCGGTGTGACCCGGAGTCCGACGGTGTGCTCACCCTCGGCCCCGCGGTGCTCCGCACGGCGCGCCCGGTCTCGCTCTGACGGAGGCGCGGCGCTGCCCGCTTCCCGGGTCCGGCGACGCCTCGCCCCGTTCCGCGAAACGCAACGTGGGCGGCACTCCGCAGCGATGTTCCGCTGCGCGGGGCCGCCCACGTTGCGTGTTGCGGGGGTCAGGCGGTGAGGGCCTGCACGATCGCGTCGACGAACGCCGGCAGGTCGTCGGGGTTGCGCGACGTGATCAGACCACCGTCGACCTGGACCTCCTGGTCGACCCACTCGGCGCCGGCGTTGCGCACGTCGGTCTGCAGCGAGGGGAACGAGGTGATGGTCTTGCCCTGCAGGACACCGGCCTCGATGAGCGTCCACGGGCCGTGGCAGATCGCAGCGACCGGCTTGCCCGCCTCGGCGAACGCCTTCACGAGCGCGACCGCGTCCGGGTCCTGGCGGATGGTGTCCGCGTTGATGGTGCCACCGGGGACGACCAGTGCGTCGTAGTCGCCCGCACCGCTGACACTGCCGATGGTGGTGTCGACGGACACCGACTTGCCCGGGTCCTTGTCGCCGACGAGGGTCTCGATCGAACCGGACTCCTGCGCCGCCACCGTGACGTCGGCACCGCGCTCGCGGAGCTGGTCGGTGGGGACGACGATCTCGTCCTGCTCCACGCCGTAGTTCGTCGCGATGACGAGGATCTTCTTGCCGTCGAGGGCTGCCATGGTCGCTCCTTCCGATGCCGGGGGTCTTCCGGCGCGCTGCCGGGGGTCTCCCGGCGCGACGACCACGGTCGTCCGCTCGCCCTGGGGACGTTCGCAGTCCGGAGCCGACGTTCAGCCCCGGATGCGGAAAGCGGACCCTTCGCGGACGACCTCGATGCCGTCGTACCCCGCGATGCGCGGCAGGCCCTCGGTGACCGGTCCCTCGAGCGCCCCGACGACGACGGTCGTCGCCCCGGAGGCGACGGCCGCCTCGACACCCGCGGGAGCGTCCTCGAACGCCAGGCAGCGCTCGGCGGGCACCCCCAGCAGGGCGGCGCCGCGCAGGTAGCCCTCGGGGTGCGGCTTGCTCCGCTCGGCATCCTCGGACGGCACGAGCGCCTCGGGCACGGGGACGCCCGCCGCAGTCATCCGCTCCACCGCGAGCGCCCGCGGAGCACTCGTGACGAGGGCGACGGGCACGCCGGTGTCGAGCAGGCGGCGCACGAACGCCGCCGCTCCCGGCACCTCGACGATGCCCTCGGTGTACCCGATCTCGGCGGCGATCATCGTCTCGACGATGGCCCGCTGCTCGTCCGGGGACAGGTGCGGCAGGAAG
>CAJYIG010000021.1 GCA_913774725.1 uncultured Curtobacterium sp.
GTGATCGCCTACTTCGCGGACGAAGAGGCCGGGGGCGTCCTCGGTTCCCACCACGTCGTGGAGAACCACCCGGAGGTGTTCGCGGGCGCGGACGCCGCGATCAGCGAGGTCGGGGGCTACTCGATCACCCTCGGCGACCGCCGTGCCTACCTGCTGCAGACCGGCGAGAAGGCCCTGATGTGGATCAAGCTCGTCGCCCGCGGGACGGCGGCGCACGGGTCGCACGTGATGCGGGACAACGCCGTGACGAAGGTCGCCGCCGCGGTCGCGCGCATCGGTGCCGAGGAGTGGCCGGTGCGTCTGTCGGACACGACCGAGGCGATGGTCCGCGAGATCGCACGGCTGCTCGGCGTGGACCCGATCGCGAGCGGGCCGGACGAGGTCGCCCTCGCGACGGGGTCCGCCTCGCGCTTCATCCACGCGGCCCTGCACACGACGACGAACCCGACGGTCCTCCGCGCCGGGTACAAGCACAACGTGATCCCGGACACGGCCGAGGCCCTCGTCGACCTCCGGTGCCTGCCCGGGGACGAGGAGGCCGTGCTCGTGCGGGTCCGGGAACTCGCGGGCGACGACGTCGAGGTCGTCATGACGCACCGCGACGTGGGGCTCGAGCAGGACTTCGGCGGGCCGCTCGTCGACGCCGTCCGGGCGACGCTCGAGCGGCACGATCCGGGCGCCCCCGTGCTGCCGTACCTGCTGTCCGGCGGGACGGACAACAAGGCGATGTCGCGGCTCGGGATCGCCGGGTACGGGTTCGTCCCGCTCCGCCTGCCCGAGGACGTCGACTTCCCGGCGATGTTCCACGGGGTCGACGAGCGCGTGCCCCTCGACGCCCTGGCCTTCGGGCGGCGCGTCCTCGGCGACCTGCTCGCCACGTACTGATAGCTTGCCGGGTCGCCCCACGGCGGCGACCCGTGACGACCGGCACGAAAGGCCCCGCTCGATGCACATCCTCGAGGCGATCTTCCTCGGCTTCGTGCAGGGACTCACCGAGTTCCTGCCCGTGTCCTCCAGTGCGCACCTGCGCATCGTCGGACTCTTCCTGCCCGATGCGAAGGACCCGGGTGCCGCCTTCACCGCGGTGACGCAGCTCGGCACCGAGACGGCCGTGCTGATCTACTTCTGGAAGGACATCACCCGGATCGTCGGGCGGTGGTTCCGCTCGGTGTTCCGGCGCGACGTGCCGAAGGGCGACCCCGACGTGCGGCTCGGGTGGCTGGTGATCCTCGGCACGATCCCGATCGGCGTCGCGGGGCTCCTGCTCAAGGACTCGATCGAGACCACCTTCCGATCGCTGTGGATCGTCGCGATCGTGCTCATCGTGTTCGGTGTGGTGCTCGGTGTGCTCGACGTCGTCGGGCGGAAGGTCCGGCCGATCGAGCAGATGACCTTCCGGAGCGGCCTGCTCATCGGCGTCGCGCAGATGCTCGCACTCGTGCCGGGCGTCTCGCGGTCCGGGGCCACCGTGTCGATGGGCCTCGCGCTCGGCTACACCCGACCAGCCGCGGCGCGCTTCGCGTTCCTGCTCGCCGTGCCCGCGGTGTTCCTGTCCGGCTTCTACGAGGCCGCGACCAGTCTCGGCGACCACGGCGCCCCCTTCGGCCTGGTCGACACGCTCGTCGCGACGGTGGTCGCCTTCGTCGTCGGCTTCGTGGTGATCGCCGGGTTCATGAACTACATCGCCAAGCGCAGCTTCATGCCCTTCGTGGTCTACCGGATCGCACTCGGTATCGTGCTCATCGTGTTGCTGTCGCTCGGAGTGATCCAGCCGTGAGGGCCTGGCAGGTCCCGTCCGTCCCGTCCGTCCCCGGGGACGCGCCCCGACCCGTGGTGCACGACACCGCGGCGGGGAAGCCGGTCGACCCGACGCAGGGCGCGGAGGGCGCGACGCTCTACGTCTGCGGCATCACGCCGTACGACGCCACGCACCTCGGCCACGCCGCGACCTACCTGGCGTTCGACACGCTCGGCCGTGCGTGGCGTGACGCCGGGCTCGAGGTCGAGTACGCGCAGAACACCACCGACGTCGATGACCCGCTGCTCGAACGCGCGACGCGTGACGGCGTCGACTGGCGCGAGCTCGCCGCGTCGCAGATCGACCTGTTCCGCCGCGACATGGAGGCGCTCCGCGTCCTGCCGCCGGACGACTTCGTGGCCGTGACCGACGAGGTCGAGCGCATCGCCGAGGCCGTCGCGTACCTGCAGGAGACCGGGTACGCCTACGACGTGCCGACCGACGACTCCGAGGGCGACGACGTCTACTTCGACGTGAACCGTCCCACCGAGGCGTGGGTGCTCGGCGACGAGAGCCGGCTCGACCGCGAGACCATGGCCGCGCTGTCGGCCGAGCGTGGCGGCGATCCCGATCGGCCCGGCAAGCGTGACCCGCTCGACCCGCTGCTGTGGCGCGCCGCGCGCGAGGGCGAACCGAGCTGGGACACCGCCGTCGGCCCCGGGCGTCCGGGCTGGCACATCGAGTGCAGCGTCATCGCAGGTGACCGCCTCGGCCTGCCGATCAGCGTGCAGGGCGGCGGGAGCGACCTGGTCTTCCCGCACCACGAGATGAGCGCCGGGCACGCCGCGGCGCTCGCGCACCAGCCGCTCGCGAACGCCTTCGTGCACACGGGCATGATCGCCTACCAGGGGTCGAAGATCTCGAAGTCGCTCGGCAACCTCGTCACCGTGCGAGGACTGCTCGACGGCGGCGCCGATCCGCGGGCGATCCGGCTCGCGCTGCTGTCGCACCGGTACTCGGACGACTGGGAGTGGTTCGACGGCGAGCTGACGAGCGCGACGACCCGTCTGGCGACCTGGGACGCGTGGGCGTCCGGCGACGCGCCCGGTCACGAGGACGACGCCGCCGAGGCGATCGCGCGCATCCGGGCCCGCGTCGCCGACGACCTCGACACCCCGGGTGCGGTCGCTGCCGTCGACACCGCGATCGCGGCGGGGACACGCGCGACGTCGGAGCTCGTCGACCTCGTCGACGCGCTGCTCGGCATCCGCCTCGCCTGAGGTGCGCTCGGCGCGGGGCCACCCGCCCTGCGTCAGCCGTCCGTTCCCGTCGCACGTTGTGCCGCCGGTGGC
>CAJYIG010000022.1 GCA_913774725.1 uncultured Curtobacterium sp.
ACAGACCCGCCGGGATCCGCGTGAAGGACCCGACCGGTGCGACGAGGTGCTCGACGTAGGCGCCACCGTGCTCGGACAGCGGCAGGGCCATCGCCATGACCTGGTCGCCGACCTGCCAGTCCGTCACGTCGGGTCCGACCTCGTCGATCACCCCGGCGGCGTCCATCCCGGGCACGTACGGCGGCGAGGCCTCGGACGAGTCCCGCTGGCCCTCACGCACCCCGGTGTCGGTGGGGTTCACGGCGAACGCCTGCACCCGGATGCGGACGGTGCCCGGGGCGGCGTGCGGCTCCGGGACCTCGTGGACGGCGAGGGCTTCGGGCCCTCCAAACGTTTCGACTCCGACGACCTTCATGCCCTCCGGTCTACGCGCTCCGGACGGCGCGGACTCAGCGGACGTTGCAGGACCGAACACCCACGGCAGCGGCTGCTATGACAGCACCTGGGCAACCTGGAGGACGAGCATCGGCAGGAGCGTGCAGACGCCCAGCAGCATGACGACCGCGCACACGGCCGGCACTGCATCTCCCGTCGGCCGGTCGAGCCGCTCCTGCCGCCGGACGCGCAGCAATCCCAGGGCGGGTACCCCGATGCCCATCGCCACGGCGATCACGCCGAGGAGGACCCTGCCTCCGTCGGGCCACTGGCTCGACGAGGGACCCGACGTGGACAGGATCGACGCCAGTGCCAGCGACCACCCGATCAGCAGCGAGACGATGCTGCCCGCGACCCACCCCGTGCTCGCGGGGTCCTCACCGCGCGGTCGACCCTCGCCGCTCAGCTGGCCGTCGTCCATGGCCCCGCCGTCGTCCGCCGTCACGTCTCCCCCTCAGTTCCACGTCCGCATCGCCACGACCACCGCGACCGGCAACGACACCGCGAGCACGACCCCCACGACGACCGCCAGCGTCCGCGCCACTCGGATCCCCTGCTGTCCGACCCAGATCAGCAGCAGGATCGCCGCCAGGTAGAGCGGCGGCACGAACAGCAGCGGCACGAAGCCGAGCCCGGTCCACTCGACGAGCGCACCCGCGAGCAGCTCGTACACGGTGCACCCGGCAGCCACCACGAGTGCGATCCAGACGCCCACGGGTGCCCGACGCTCCGGCGCACCGGCAGACACGTGCTCACTCATCCCCGTCGTACCCGTCGCCCGGTCCGCCCGCCAGGCAGGTCGTCTCGAGGTCCACTTCACCCGAGACCTTGGTCACCCCGGCGTACGCCTCGTGCAGCCATCCTCTCCCGTACCCGCGGACGTCCCAGCCGAGCGGGTCCGCGTCCCGGAGTCCGGCATCACGGAACACGGCGCGCACGGGCGCGATCCGCTGCTCGAGCTCCGCCGCCGGCAGCTCGTCGGCCTCGCGCTCCGCCTCCGATCGCGGGTCGTCCTCCGGCACCGAGGAGGCGGACCACCGCCACCGGTACTGCGTGCCCTGGCCGAGGTTCGACAGGGGACACGCCGCGGTGTACTGCCCGATCTCCCCGGAACCGGGGTCCGCTCCCATCGCCCGTACCGCGCGCTCGCCTACCGCCGTGAGGTCCTGCTCGGCCTGCGCCTGCGTCCTGCTCGTCTCGAGCGGGGTCAGCGGCTGCGCCCGTTGCTGCTCCTCCTCGGCCCAGGCCTGCGCGATCCCGATGGTCGGGTACCCGAGCGACACGGCCGCGAGGACCACGAAGACGGCACAGGCCACCGGCCCGACCAGCGTCACCGACCGGTTCCGCCGCCGCTGCACCAGCAGCAGGACCAGTCCGGCCAACGGCACCCCGGCACACACCACCGTGACGATGATGCTCCCGATCGTCTGGTTCGAGAGCGTGTGCGTCGAGTTCCCGGCGCCGTTGTACCCGGCGAGCGCGACCAGCAGCCACATCACCCACCCCGCAGGCAGCAGCAACCCGCTCGCCACGATCCACCAGATGCCGTTCCGCCGCCTCGGCGGCGACCACGCGACGTCGTCGACCATCGATCCCCCGTTCCCCACGACCACAGTACCCACCGGTCGGGAGGCGCGTGACCAGCCCGCCCCGCGCCGCCCGTCCGCACGTGCCGGCCGGGAGGCGCGCGATCCGCCCGACCCGCGTCTCCCGTCCGCCTCGCGGTCGCCTCTGGAACACCGCGCGACGCTTCCGCCTACGCTCGAGCGGATGTCCGCGCCGCACCACCCTGCCGCCCAGCCGCCGTCCCACGACGGGTTCATCCGCGTCCGCGGCGCCCGCGAGCACAACCTGCAGGACGTCGACGTGGACATCCCCCGCGACCGCATCGTCGCCTTCACGGGAGTCTCGGGCTCCGGCAAGTCGAGCCTGGCGTTCGGGACGGTGTTCGCCGAGGCGCAGCGGCGGTTCCTCGAATCGGTCGCGCCGTACGCGCGCAGGCTCATCGCCCAGGGCCGCACCCCGCACGTCGACGAGATCACCGGCTTGCCCCCGGCCGTCGCCCTGCAGCAGCGCCGCGGAGCCCCGAGCAGCCGCTCGACCGTCGGCACGCTGACGACGCTGAGCAACTCGGTCCGCATGCTGTACTCCCGCGCCGGCACCTACCCCGAGGGCGCCGAGCAGCTGTACTCCGACTCGTTCTCGCCGAACACCGTCGCCGGTGCGTGCCCGCGCTGCCACGGCCTCGGCACGGCACACGAGGTGACCGAGGCCTCGGCGGTGCACGACCCGTCGCTGTCCATCCGCGAGGGCGCGATCACCGCCTGGCCCGGTGCCTGGCAGGGCAAGAACCTCCGCGACGTGACGGCGGTGCTCGGCTACGACATCGACCGGCCGTGGCGGGAGCTCCCGCGCGAGGACCGCGACTGGCTGCTCTTCACCGAGGAGCAGCCGGTCGTCGAGGTCCATCCGAAGCGCGACCGCGTGGCGAAGCCGTACAGGGGCCGGTTCTGGAGCGCGCGGCAGTACACGTTGCACACCCTCGCTGACTCGCAGAGCGAAACCCAGCGGAACAAGGCCCTGCGCTTCGTGGAGTCCGGCCCGTGTCAGCTCTGCCACGGCTCCGGGCTGACCCGGGCAGCCCTCGCCGTGACGTTCGGCGGCCGCTCCATCGCGGAGTTCAACGCCC
>CAJYIG010000023.1 GCA_913774725.1 uncultured Curtobacterium sp.
CGTGGTCCCGGTGAGACGAAGATCGAGCTCGACCGCCGTCGCATCAACACGCGGATGTCGAAGCTCCGTCGTCAGATCGCCGGGTTCCGCCCGGCGCGCGAGGCCAAGCGCGCCGACCGGCACCGTAACGAGGTGCCGAGCGTCGCGATCGCCGGCTACACGAACGCCGGCAAGTCCTCGCTGCTGAACCGGCTGACGAGCGCGGGCGTCCTGGTGCAGAACCAGCTGTTCGCCACCCTCGACGCCACCGTGCGCCGGACCGAGAGCAGTGCGGGCCGCGAGTTCACCTTCGTCGACACGGTCGGCTTCGTGCGGAACCTGCCGCACCAGCTGGTCGAGGCCTTCCGCTCCACCCTCGAGGAGGTCGGCGAGGCCGACGTCATCGTGCACGTGGTCGACGGCTCGCACCCGGACCCGGCCGCGCAGCTCGCGACCGTCCGTGACGTGATGGGCGACGTCGGCGCGCGGGACATCCCTGAGGTCGTCGCGTTCAACAAGGCGGACCTGATCGACGAGGCACAGCGGCTCGTCCTGGTCGGGCTCGTCCCCGACGCGGTCTTCGTGTCCGCCCGCACGGGCGAGGGTGTCCCGGAGCTCCTCGCGGCGATCGAGGCCCGACTGCCCGAGCCGGACGTCGAGCTCACCGTGGTGATCCCGTACGACCGCGGCGACCTGGTGTCGTCGCTGCACGACGCCGGCGCGGTCGAGACGACCGACTACGTCGAGGACGGCACGCGCCTGCGGGTGCGCGTCTTCCAGCGCCAGGTCGCGGAGCTCGACCCGTACGTGGTCGCGCCGGTCGCGACGGTCTAGGCTCCGGACCCGTCCGTCGTCAGTTGCCCCCGATCCGGACGAACCAGGTACCCGACATCGAACCAACCGATCGGACTGGTTCGATGTCGGTTCCCTGGTTCGACGGCGGGGCCCCGCTCGTGCGGTCCCCGCGGGGTCAGATCGAGCGGAGCACCGCGACGACCTTGCCGAGCACGGTGGCCGCGTCGCCGAGGATCGGCTCGAACGCCGAGTTCCGCGGGAGCAGCCACGTGTGGCCGTCGCGCTGGCGGAACACCTTGACGGTCGCTTCCTCGTCGAGCATGGCGGCGACGACGTCCCCGTTGTCCGCGGTCTGCTGCGACCGGACGACCACCCAGTCGCCATCGCAGATCGCCGCGTCGATCATCGACTCGCCGACGACCTTGAGCATGAAGAGGTCACCCGTGCCGACCAGCTGGCGGGGGAGCGGGACGATCTCGTCGACGTGCTGCTCGGCCGTGATGGGGACACCGGCGGCGATGCGTCCGACGAGCGGGACGAGGGTCGTGGCGTCGACGTCCGGGGTGTCCACGTCGGGGGTCGGCTCGTCGACCAGGACCTCGAGCGCCCGCGGGCGGTTCGGGTCGCGGCGGATCCAGCCGCCGAGCTCGAGCTGGCCGAGCTGGTGGGAGACGCTGGAGAGCGAGGAGAGTCCGGCGGCGTCGCCGATCTCGCGCATGCTCGGCGGGTAGCCCCGGCTGGCGATCGACGCACGGATCGCGTCGAGGATCGCCTGCTGCTTCGCCGTCAACGGCTTCTGGACCCGCAGTTCGTCCGCCACGTCGTACCGCCCTTCGTCGGTGCCGGGCGGTCGCGCAGGAATGTCGGTGGTCCCCGCTTGACTCGTCCCAGTCGATCGAAACAGTATCCGACCGCATCCGGCCGGACAAACACCTGTTCGAGCGTGTCGGCAAGAAATCCCGCAGGAATCCCGTCCTGGGACTTGTGTGGGCTGGCATTCGAAACTATGTTCGGTACACGACTTCGGTTCCTCCGAACGGGAAGGCAAGAACGACATGAGCACCATCGCCATCGCTGATCAGCGCACCGCGACGCCCGCCGTCCGTACGCGCCTGCGCATCACGCGCCGCGGCCGCATCGTCCTGACGACGCTCGCGGCCCTCCCTGTCTTCCTGGTCGTCGCCCTCTCCGTGCTGAACGGCGGACAGGCCTCGGCCGGCGACTCCTCGCGTGCCGGTGCCCCCGTGCACTTCGAGACCGTCACCGTGCAGCCGGGCGAGACCCTGTGGCAGCTGGCGGAGGAGACCGCACCGCAGGCCGACCCCCGCGACTTCGTGCAGGACGTCGTGAGCCTCAACGCGCTCGACGGTTCCACGCTGCAGGCTGGCGAGCAGATCGCCATCCCGGCGAAGTACACCGCCGGCAACTGACCGGATCGGCGGACGCCGCCCGCCGGACGGCCTCCGGGGCAGGGACCGCTCGTCCACCTGCTGCTCGTCCTGCTGCTCGTCCCGCTGCTCGTCCATCGGCCGTGCCACCGTCCGGACGGCCGGTCGCCCCTCGCGGGCCGCGGCCTACGATGGATCGGTGGACACCACGCTCGAAGACCTCCCGATCCGTGACGACCTCCGCGGGCAGAGCCCGTACGGCGCCCCGCAGAAGCACGTGCGCGTGCAGCTCAACGTCAACGAGAACACGCATCCCGTCCCCGAGGACGTCGCCGAGGACATCGTCGCCTCGATCCGGCAGGCCCTGACGACCGTGAACCGCTACCCCGACCGCGAGTTCACCGAACTCCGCGAGTCCCTCGCCGGCTACCTCAACGGTGGGCTGTCCACCGAGCAGCAGCTCGCCCCGGCGCAGCTCTGGGCGGCGAACGGGTCGAACGAGGTGCTGCAACAGCTGCTCCAGGCCTTCGGCGGCCCGGGCCGGTCGGTGCTCGGGTTCCCGCCCACGTACTCGATGCACTCGATCCTCGCTTCCGGCACCGGCACGCGGTGGATCCCGGCCCAGCGCGACGACGAGTTCCGCATCGCGCCGGAAACCGTCGTCGCGGCCATCGAGGAGCACCGTCCCGACATCGTGTTCCTGTGCGGTCCGAACAACCCGACGGGCACGCCGCTCGACATCGAGACCATCCGCGCCGCCTACGACGCGACCGACGGCATCGTGATGGTGGACGAGGCCTACGCCGAGTTCATGCCGGCCGACGCCCCGAGCGCGATCACCCTGCTGCCCGGCCGCCCGCGACTCGTGGTATCCCGCACCATGAGCAAGGCCTTCGCCTTCGCCGGGGCCCGCGTCGGGTACCTGGCGGCGGACGCGGCCGTCGTCGACGCCCTCCGCCTGGTGCGCCTGCCGTACCACCTGTCGGCGCTGACGCAGGCGGCTGCCGTCGCCGCGCTCCGGCACGCCCCCGCCAT
>CAJYIG010000024.1 GCA_913774725.1 uncultured Curtobacterium sp.
GGCATCCCGGTGCTCGCCGCCGTCTCCGCGCCCTCGTCGCTCGCCGTCGACCTGGCGAAGGAGGTCGGCATCACCATCGTCGGCTTCCTGCGCGGCCAGAGCATGGTCGTCTACAGCCGCCCCGAACGCATCACCGAACCAGCACCCGCCCCTCGAGAGACCGTGAGCGCACCGTGACCGAACAGCCCCCGAAGGACGACGTGACCGACGCCGAGATGACCGTCGGCGAACCGAAGGACTGGGCCGCCGGCGTCCCGGGTGTCCTCCACTCGATGGGTCCCGCGCTCGAACAGCTCGGCGCCGCCCGCACCGCCAAGCTCATGCTGTCCCTCAACCAGAAGGGCGGCTTCGACTGCATGAGCTGCGCCTGGCCGGATCCGGACAAGCGCAAGACGGCCGAGTTCTGCGAGAACGGCGGCAAGGCGGTCGTGTGGGAGGCGACGCCCGTCCTGGTGCCGCGCACGTTCTGGGCCGAGCACTCGATCCACGACCTGGCGGACAAGACCGAGTACTGGCTCGGGCAGCAGGGACGCCTGACCGAACCGGTGTGGAAGCCCGCGGGCGCGGACCACTACGAACCGGTCAGCTGGGAGCGGGCGTTCCGGATCATCGCCGACAAGCTCAACGGGCTCGACTCCCCCGACCAGGCATCGTTCTACACCTCGGGGCGCACCTCGAACGAGGCCGCCTTCGTCTATCAGCTGTTCGTCCGGGCGTTCGGCACCAACAACCTGCCCGACTGCTCGAACATGTGCCACGAGTCGACGAGCCTGGCGATGGCCGAGGTCGTCGGCATCGGCAAGTCGACCATCGCCTACGACGACTTCGAGCACACCGAGCTCATCATCGTGATGGGGCAGAACCCGGGCACGAACCACCCGCGCATGCTCACCGCACTCGAGGACGCCAAGAAGAACGGCGCCGAGATCGTCGCGGTGAACCCGCTGCCCGAGGCCGGCCTCCGCCGCTACAAGAACCCGCAGCGTGTCCGCGGGGTGATCGGGCACGGCACCCAGATCGCCGACCAGTTCCTGCAGATCCGGCTCGGCGGGGACATGGCGCTGCTGCAGGCGCTCGCGAAGCGCGTCGTGCTCGCCGAGCAGAAGACCCCGGGCGTGGTGGACCACGCGTTCATCGAGGCCCACACGAGCGGGTACGAGGCGTTCGTCGAGCACATCCTGCAGGTCGACGACGACGAGGTCGTCCGGGCCACCGGGCTGACCATCGAGGAGATCGACGAGCTCGCCGAGCGCTACCTGCACTCCGAGCGGACCATCATCACGTGGGCGATGGGCATCACCCAGCACACCAAGTCCGTCGACACGATCAAGGAGATCATCAACCTCCTGCTGCTCCGCGGGAACATCGGGCGTCCGGGCGCCGGCGCCTCGCCGATCCGCGGGCACAGCAACGTGCAGGGCGACCGGACGATGGGCATCTGGGAGCAGATGCCGGACTCGTTCCTCGATGCGCTCGCGAAGGAGTTCCACTTCGAACCGCCGCGGGAGCACGGCGTCGACGCGCTCAAGGGCATCAAGGCCATGCAGCGCGGGGACATCAGGTTCTGGATGGGCATGGGCGGTAACCTCGTCGCCGCGATCTCGGACAGCCAGCTCGCCGAGGCAGCGTTCCGCGGCACCGAGATGACCGTCCAGGTGTCGACCAAGCTGAACCGGTCGCACGCCGTCGTCGGCGAGGAGGCCCTGATCCTGCCGACGATGGGCCGCACCGAGATCGACGTGCAGGCCGCCGGCCCGCAGTTCGTCTCCGTCGAGGACACCGTCTGCTCCGTGCACGGCAGCCACGGGCAGGTCCCGCCGGTCGCCCCCGGCCTGCTGTCCGAGGTCGCGATCGTGTGCGAGCTCGCGAAGGCCACGCTCGGCGACCGCGTGCCGGTCGACTGGCAGGCGATGCGCGACGACTACGACGTGATCCGCGACCACATCAGCCACGTCGTGCCCGGCTTCGACGACTACTCCCGCCGCGCCGGCAGCAAGGAGGGCTTCGTCCTGCCGAACGGCCCCCGCGACTCGCGGACCTTCGCGACGGAGACCGGCAAGGCCATGATCACGGTCAACGAGCTCGAGCACGTCGAGCGCCCCGAGGGCACCCTGCTGCTGCAGACCCTGCGCTCGCACGACCAGTACAACACGACGATCTACAGCCTGAACGACCGGTACCGCGGCATCAAGAAGGGCCGCCACGTCGTCTTCGTGAACCCGGACGACCTGGTCGAGCTCGGGCTGTCCGACGGCGACCACGTCGACGTCGAGACCGTCTGGGACGACGACGTCGAGCGGGTGCTGCGCGACTACCGGGTGGTCGCCTACCCGAGCGCCCGTGGGTGCGCGGCGGCGTACTTCCCCGAGGCGAACGTGCTCGTGCCGCTCGACAGTGCGGCGAAGGGCAGCAACACCCCGGTGTCGAAGGCCGTCCCGGTGCGGCTGACGCGGGTGGCGGTGCCCGCAAGCGTGTGAGGCGCGTCGGTCGGTCGGCGGCCGCGTCGGCGCGTCGGCCGGCACACGTTCTGCGACAAGACCGCTGTCGTTCGACAACGGTCTTGTCGCCTCATGCGTACGCATTCGATGCGTGTGCATCGTGCGACGAAGCGGCTGTCGTACGACAGCCGCAACGTCGCGAAAGGCACGTCGACGACGGACGGGAGGCGCGGTGCCAGCCGGTACCGCGCCTCCCGTCCGTTGCGGTGCGGGTCAGGGCTGCGGGTGCTCGGTCTGCCAGATCGTGTCGACCGCCTCGAACTCGCGTGGGTAGCACTGCGTGTCGTAGACCTCGACGCTCTCCGACGCGACGCCGTACTGGTACCAGGGGCCGTCGCCGCCCGGGGTCGAGGTCCAGAGGCCGTCCTCGGAGTACGTGAGCGGGACGACGGCCATCGGGTGGCCCGCCTGCGCCATGCACGCCTGCAGTCGGTTGAAGGCGGTCGTGTACTCCTGCAGGGTGACGACCCCGTCCTGGGTCTCGGCGTCCTGCTGCGGTGACGGTTCCGCGATCGTCGCCCGCTGCGTCCACGACGTCCAGAGCGCCCACCGGGCCGGACCCGCCCCGGTGACCGTCACGGTGGCGGCTTCGTTGGTGATCGGCAGCAGGCCGACCGTGACCGGGTCCTGGCCCGCACGCGCGGGGGCGCAGGACTCGTCGCCGACCGGGATGCCGTCGACCTCGACGCGGAACGTCCCGGCGTCGAGGCACGTCCAGGCGACGGTGAGCGCGTCCGCGCCACGGGGCGGGTCGATGACCGTCGTGGTCCGGTCCCCGTGCCCGACGACGAAGGTCGGGTCCCCGAGCACGCTTGCGTGGTCGACCTCCTCGACCTGGTAGCGGGCGGAGATCGACAGCGCGGTCTCGACCGCGCTGTCGGGGTCCGCGCCCGGCAGCGCGGCCGCGGTCAGCCCGCCGGTCAGCCCGCCACCGACGACGAAGGCCGCCAGGGCGGCCAGCACCGTGGCGCGTGTCGGACGTCGGCGGCGTGCCGGGGCCGTCCCCGGAGCACCGGTGCGGTCGATCTCCGCCACGAGCGCGTCGCGCATGGCGGTCAGGCGGGGAGAGAAGTCGTCGTTCACAGTGCGCCTCCGAGGGGTTCCGCTGTGGCCATGTACCGCTGGTGGAGTCGGGCCTTCGCCCGGTGGAGTCGGGACTTGACCGTCCCTGGTGCGATGCCGAGCACCGCGGAGGCCTCGCGCTCGCTGATTCCCTCGAGCACGCAGAGCGTCAGCACGCGTTGATCGTCGAGCGACAGCCGTCCCAGCGCAGCGACTGCGCCACCGTCACTGAACTGCTCGGCGGGGTCCGGCGCCGGCCCGGTCGCGGGGAACCGATCGAGGAACGCGCGGTGCCGACGTGCCGACCGGGTGATGTTGTGCGCGGTGTTCGTCGCCGTGACGAGGAGCCACGGCAGGAGCGAGTCGTCGACGAAGCGGACGTGGTCGCGTCTGCGCCACGCCTCGAGGAAGGTCATCGCGACGACGTCGTCCGCATCGGCGGGCGCTGCTGCCGGGACGAGGCCGACTGCGTGTCGTCGGAGCCTCGCGGCGTGCCGGTCGAAAACCCTGCTGAAGGCCCGTCCGTCCCCCGCGAGGCTCAGGGCCCAGTCGGCCCGGTCCCCCGTGATCTGGTTCATGTCAGGTGGTGTCCGCACCGGTGCAATCGGTTCCGGGTCCGGCGTGTCGCGCCTTCGGGCGACGGCGTCAGCGGGGGTCGGCGGCCTCGCGCGGCTCGGTGATCCGCTCCCCGGTCTGCGGGTCCCATCCGATGGTCCTCGGCTCCTGCACACGCGGGCGTCGTTCGACGCGGGGGAACCACGGTCGTGCCGACGGCAGGCACAGCAGCACGGCGGCGGCGATCACGGCGACCGCCTCGAGCGTCAGCCAGCTTGCGTTCCCGGTGAGCGCCATCACGACCACGTTCACCAGGGCGAAGGCCCCCATGACCCCGAGCCAGACGCGCGCGGTCCCGGAGCCTCGCCACACGAGCAGCGTGGCCCAGGCGAGGAGTGCGCAGATACCGAGGCCGAGTACCCAGGCGACCACCGTGGCGGGAAGCAGGTCGGGCTCACGCAGCGCCGAGAGCACGGACATCACCGAGAAGAC